>CAUQJU010000221.1:0-3352 GCA_963518005.1 uncultured Campylobacter sp. | reverse complement strand
AATAGTCTTTGCCTAGGATGTTTTTATAGATGTTTTCTACATAGCCTCTATCGGTACTTATATCTATACCTAGGCTTGCGAAATAAGGCGGCGTAGCAGGAGACGCTAACATCTCGTTTGCCATCTGGGCTACCGTTTTAGTAGCGCCTGCTGCTACCCACGCGTTAAAGCCCGCTCCTTCCGGGGCTCTATTAAACAACGCTACGTAGAGCTGAGCTACTTGCGCTTGAGTTACTGCCATGTGGACTCCTTTTAAGTGATTGATGTAAATTTTGGATTTAAACAATCCCAAGGCAACCGCAGCCGTCCCTAATAAGCCAAGATTAATCCGTTAGGATTGCGTTTGGGATTATAGCGTAATTATTTATAATTTTTAAGTAAGCAGATAAAGAGCCCGCGGAAATAGCCTAAAACAAGGGGCAAAAACATAGATAAATTTTTATCTAGCCAAAAAATCCTAGGTAAAATTTAAAAGCGAATTTGGAGATAAATTTAGGACCGACTAAGCCGGGATAAATTTAAGACCGGGCTTAAATTTAACGCTATAGTAAATTTACTAGGGTATGCGCAAAAAATGAAAAGGGGTAAATTTAAGCTGTAGGATTAGGCTGCGATAAAAAGCGGAGTTTAGCGGAGTAAATTTAGAGATAAGACGGTAAAAATAAAGGCTAGGCAAAGGATAAAATTAACGTAAAAGAAGCGAAGGGTTAAATTTAGGCTCTAAGCGAAAAACAAGAGTAAAGCCCGCCGTTTTTACGGCCGGCTTTGTAAATTTAGCTTTTAAAGCGTTTCTTAAAGCTTTTCGTGCGGACTTTGCGAATTTAGTTTTTAAACTTTCTAGGCGGGCTTTGCAAATTTAGTTTTTAAAACTATGGATAGGCGCGGGTATCTGGCCGCCGCGGGCGATGAAGTCGGCAGACGAGTTTTTGTTTACGCTCATCACGGGAGCGCTACCGAGCAGGCCGCCGAACTAAATCGCTAACGGCAAAAAGCCGTAAAATCAGTAAATCCACTTTACGACGTCGTTTATCTCGCGGCGATACTTTTTAGGTTGAGGCTTTAGGCGGTAACCAAACGGCACTACGATGGCTACGCGCTGTTTGCTCGTATCAAGACCCAAGATGCCGTTTAGCGCCGCCTCGTCAAAGCCCTCGATCGGGCAGCTATCGATGCCTAAGCTAGCTGCGGCCGTCATCATATTTGCAGCAGCTATGTAGCATTGCTTGCTCGACCAGTGATAGATTAGCTCGTCATCGCCGCCGAAACGTCCGCTTAGGAAATCTCCGTAAAATTTTTTCCTGTCGCCGATTATATCAGGAGCCTTATCTTCGCGGCGCTCGATCATTTTTTCCACGTATTTACCGACGCTTTTAACCTCTGCTACCTTAGCCAGGATAACTACCAAATGCGAGCAAGTCGTAATCTGAGGCTGATCCCACGAGACGGTGCGGATCTTTTGCCTTAGTTGCGGATTTTGCACGACGAGGAAATCCCACTGCTCTAACCCCGTAGAACTCGGGCTTAGTCTGCCTGCTTCCAAGATAAAATCAAACTCGCCTGCGCTGATTTTTTTATTTTCGTCAAAAATCTTGCACGCGTGGCGAAATTTCATCGCTTCTAAAAAATTCATATTTTCTCCTTTTATTAAAGTCGGGTAATTATACGATTTTAGCCAGAAATTTAACTTAACCGAGGGTTTTTACGCTTTAACTTGTGGCTCTAGTTAAATTTGATGCGGCGAGCAAGACCGTCCCGCGCCTAGCCAAAGGTAGCTTGAGCCTATTTAGATGCGGCGGCTATTTTGCATTTATTGGGCTATTTGCGCCAAGGATATTTACGATTTTTAAATTAAATTTTAAAACGATGGGGATATTAGGACGGCTTTTAGGTCAAATATGCAAAACCGGCATACGCGGCGGCAAATTTTAAGTAAATGATAAAAGCAACGATTGCTCGGTTTAGCGCCGTTTTTACGATTTACGCGCTAGATAGCCGAGTATATTTGGCGATAATTTAAATATAGTTTAACAAACTAGATTTTTAAACTAAAGGCTTACCGGCTAAGCCTACAAAATTTGTCGTAAACGCTAAATCAAATTTATCCCAAACTCCGTCTTTGCCGTAGCTGCGCCCACTACCGCGCTGTTTTCGTAACCGGCGTCCTTTAGGCGAGATAGAGCCGAATTTGCCTCGCTTTGCGGTACTGCTAGCAGTAATCCGCCTGAAGTCTGCGCGTCGTAAAGCAAGATATCGGCCTCGCCACGGACGAATTTACTCGCAAATTCGCGGTTTTTATAGCTGCCCTCGGGGATAATGCCCATATCGGCAAACTCGCGCGCGACCGCTATCACGGGCACGTTATCAGCGTAAATTTCAAAGCTGATTTTTTCGTTTAGCATTTCGCTTAAGTGCCCTAAAAAGCCAAATCCCGTGACATCGGTCGCCGCCGTTACGTTGATACCTTTTAGCGCGTCCACGGCATAAAAATTTAGCTGCCGCATCGTCTCTACCGCCTGCTTTATCTGCGCCGAATTTAGTAGATCGGCCTTGATCGCCGTGCTTAAAATGCCCGTTCCTAGCGGCTTTGTGAGTATAAGCGCGTCGCCCTCGCGCGCGGAGTTATTAGACCAAAAGCGGCTTGGCGAAACGACGCCCGTGACGCTAAGACCGTAATACATCTGCTGCGTCTCTATCGTGTGTCCGCCTACGATCACGCCGCCGCACTCGGCGACCTTGTCCCGTCCGCCGCGCAAAATTTCGCCCAAAATTTCGCCGCTTAGATTGCAGCTGTCAAACCCGACGATATTTAGCGCGTTTAGCACGCGCCCGCCCATCGCAAATACGTCGCTTAGGCTGTTTGCGGCCGCGATCTGGCCGAATACAAACGGATCGTCTACCACCGGCGTGATAAAGTCTAGCGTCTGCACGAGCGCGATATCGTTCGTGATCTTAAATACGCTCGCATCCTCGTTTGTGCCGATGTTTGAGAGCAAATTCGGGTGAGCTAAATTTAAATCGCCGATAGTTTTGTTTAGACCCGACGGGTCAAGCTTGGCCGCTCAACCCGCCGCTTTGACGAATTTGGTTAGACGTTTGTCGTTATAAATCATAGTTTGATTTGCTCGTGAGAAGTTAAAATCTGCATGATTTCGTAGGCATTTGATATCTCTCCGACGCTTAGATCGCCGACGAGTTTATACGCCTCCAAGCAGCTGCCGCAGCTTAAAATTTTAACGCCCGCAGCCTCTAAATCCTTAAGCGGTTTAAAGCCCGCATGCGCGCGGTTCGTAGTCATTTTAACGGCGTTATTTACGCAGATTACGTCTTCGGGTTTATTTTCTATCTGCAAAAG
>CAUQJU010000220.1:0-3367 GCA_963518005.1 uncultured Campylobacter sp. | reverse complement strand
TATCTAAAAGGCGGCTGCAACGCTTGCCACGTCATCGGTCAGGTTAGCTCGGGCCCGGATCTAACGGGCGTTCTTTTACGCCACGAAAACGGCGAGAAATGGGTATTTGACTTTGTCAAAGATCCGTCTAAATTTTACGGCGACGAGTATATCAAGTCTATGATCGATTACTTTAACTTAAGAATGCCTAATCAGCACATGAGCGATCAAGAGATCAAAGATATCATCGAATACCTAAAATGGATCGACGAAAACGCGGGAATGTAGTCTAAATTTGAGCTTAGCAGCTCAAATTTAACCGCTAAATTTAAGGCTCGGGACGCGTAATCCGAGCCTTTTTCGTTAAATTTAAAAAGCCTTTTGCGAAAAATTTTTTAAATTTAATAAAGGAGAAACGATGAAGAAGTATCAAATTTACACTATTATCGCGTTAGTCTTGATGACCGTTTGTTTTACGATCCCGGTTCTTGGATGGTTCGGTGCGAAGGCTAAAATCGCCGCAGGCGAGCCGCTTGCCGGATATTCGTATAAAATTTACGACCTTTACACCTCGTTTCAGTACAAAAATCACTTGATGCCAGACGACGTAAAAGCCAGCCTGCAAAAAGCGATCGAGCAAAAAGCCGAGATCGGCACGCCGTCTTTTCCTATCTGGTACGTCGCGCTTGAAGCGCCAAACTATCCAAAAGACGCCTTTCCGGACGGCATTCCCGTTTATTTTCACGTTGATGGATACGGCGGCGACGTGCACGAGATGAACACCATAAACCACTACATCGGCATGTATCCGATGGAGCACGGCGGCAACGTCGAGCGCGCGATTGCGCCTTATTATCTGCTTATTTCCACGCTTTGCATGCTAGCCTTTTTATACTACGACGGCAAATTTAACTCCCTGCTCATGGCGCTTCCCTCTATCGCTCCGCTGCTTTTTATGGGCGCGTTTGCGGGCTGGCTTTATTGGTACGGACACAATATGCAAGAGTGGGGCGCGTTTAAGATCAAACCGTTTATGCCGACCGTGCTTGGCGACGGCAAGGTCGCGCAGTTTACCACGCACTCGTATCCTAGCATAGGATTTTGGGTGATGATGGCCATGAGCGCGCTTTGTATCCTGGCTGTATTTTCAAAGAAAAAAGAGCTAAAAGAAGCCAAATGAAATTTAAGCTTTTGCTCTTTTTCGCGCTAAATTTGACGGCCTTCGCCGGTCCGCTACAAGACGCTATAAATGCCGCCGAACCGGGCGACACGCTGCGCCTAAACGACGGACTTTACGAGGGAAATATAATCGTCGATAAACCGCTAACGATAATAGGCAAAGGCGAGAACGCCGTGATACGAGGCGACCGCAAATCAAGCGTGATAAAAGTAACGGCAAAAAACGTTAAGCTTATAAATTTAAACATAGAAGGCAGCGGCACGAGCCAGATGGAGCTAGACGCGGGCGTCAGCTGCTCTAAGGGCAATAATATTTTAGTCGAGAAAAACCGCTTTAAAGACGTGCTTATCGGTATCGAGCTATCAGAGTGCAACCAAGCCGTCATCAGAGATAACAACATCACCTCAAAAGAGGGCTTTGACGTGCCTAGACGCGGAGACGCCGTGCGCGCGTGGTATTCGCACGAAAATTTGATCGAACGAAACTACGTCTATAATAGCCGCGACATCGTGGCGTGGTTTTCCAGCAACAATATAATCCGCAAGAACTACGGGCAAAACAACCGCTATGCCGTGCATACGATGTACTCTGCGGGTAACCTCATCGAGGATAATGAATTTAGCGGAGGCGCCGTGGGGATGTATTTTATGTTTTCAACAAATTCTCTCGTGCGCCGAAACGTGATAATCAACTCAAACGGAGCATTCGGCGTGGGTATCGCGCTAAAAGATACCTCGGGCTTTACCGTGAGCGAAAATACCTTTTTGTATAACTCGCGCGGCATCTACTCGGATCGCTCGCCGCTAAATCCGGGCACCGTAAATTTGATCGAAAACAATCAAATTTTATACAACGTCATCGGGCTACAAATGCACGCGACGCAGGAAAAAAGCGTGTTTAAGGGCAACGATTTTATCGGCAATATGGAAACGGCTATCAACGATACTCCAGGCTCAAAGATCGAGCTAAACGAGTGGAGCGGCAATTATTTCGACGAATACGAAGGGCTGGATCTAAACCGCGACGGCATCGGCGACACGCCCTACTCGCACTTTATTTACGCCGACAAGCTTTGGCAGTATTATCCGGCTTTGCGCTTTTTTTACGGTTCGACCGTGATTAGCGGGCTAAATTTTCTAGCTAAGCTTGCGCCGTTTTCCGAGCCGCTTAAGCTTTTAGAAGATGGCTCTCCAAAAATGCGCCCCAATAATGCCGAAAAGGCAACGCTATGAATAGACGAAATTTTATCGCTCTAACGGCAGGCGCGGCGGCCGCAGGCTACGGCATCGGATATTTTTTACCCAAAACGCGCGCGGACGAGCTTTTTTTACGGCCTCCGGGAGCGGTTAAAAATTTCGAGTCGCTCTGTATAAAATGCGGCCAGTGCGTGCAGGTTTGCCCCTATCACAGCATCGGGCTACTAGACATCGCGCAGGGCTACTCAAACGGCACGTCCTACATAAACGCGCACAAGCGAGGCTGCTATCTATGCGACCTTTTTCCTTGCGTTTTAGCCTGTCCCAGCGGCGCACTAGATCACGCCACGACGCAGATTAGCGACGTAAAGATGGGCGTTGGCGTGCTAAGGGAGCATGAAGCCTGTCTTGCTTATAAAAACGAAAACGTAAATTTAAGCGGCGTTACGAGAATGCTCGAGCGTAAAATTTACAACGACCGCGAGCAAGCCGTAAAAGACGCCGTCCAAAATAGCGTGGATAAGCCCTGCGATCTGTGCGTTAGCCTCTGTCCCGTCGGAGACGTCGCTATATCTATGGCTAAAAGCGACGGGCGAAATTTACCCGAATTTAAACGAGGCTGCGTCGGATGCGGAGCGTGCGCCGAGGTTTGCCCCGTACAAATCATCGACATAGCGCCAAACCGCAGCTATGACGAAATTTACAAAGGATAAAAATGAAAAATAAAATTTTAGGCTGTCTCGCAGCTCTCGCCGCCGCCGCGCTAATAACTGGCTGCGAGAGCAAAGACGATAAAAAAAGCGCGACGCAAGCGGCAAAAACGCAAACAACGCCCGCCGCCGCAGGCGTGATAGAGACGCAAAAGGCGGACGCTAACGCAACCGCGCAAAAAGACTACGATCAGTTTATGGCCTACGATATAAACGGCAAAAAAAGAGTCAAATTCGGCCTAGACGACGAGGAGAGCGAGACTAGCCGCTCAGTGGGCGCGCTAGCGATGGTGCGAAACCCG
>CAUQJU010000219.1:0-3376 GCA_963518005.1 uncultured Campylobacter sp. | reverse complement strand
GATTTGCCGTGTTTTTGCCGATGTTTCACAGCTTTACCCTCACGGCGATGGTGCTGCTACCGATATTTTCGGCGTGTTCGCTTATTTTAGTAAAGTCCATTTTCCCGTTTTCAAACGTCCTAAAACAGGTCCTACTCAAGCGCGCGACCGTATTTTTAGGCGTGCCGGCGATCTACACGGCTATCGGAAAAGCAAAAATCCCGTGGTATTTTCGCTGGTTTAACTGCATTAGGATTTTCATCAGCGGCGGAGCGCCTTTGGCTGAGCAGACTATCGCGGATTTTCGCGTTAAATTTCCGCGCGCGGTGCTGATAGAGGGCTACGGCCTTAGCGAATGCTCGCCTATCGTCTCGGCAAACACGCTGCAAAAACAAAAAATCTCAAGCGTCGGCTTGCCGCTGCCGGGCTACGAAGTAAAATGCATAAACGACGAGATGATGGAGCTACCGGCAGGCGAGGTCGGCGAGCTAATCGTAAAAGGCGACTGCGTGATGCAGGGCTACCTAAATATGCCAGACGCCACCGACGAAACGATTGTAAACGGCTGGCTGCGCACAGGCGATCTCGTCAAGATCGACGAAGAGGGCTATATATTTATCGTAGACCGCAAAAAAGACCTCATCATCTCAAAGGGCATCAACATCTACCCGCGCGAGATCGAGGAGGTGCTGTTTAAATTGCCCGAGGTCGAAGCAGCCGCGGTTATCGGAGTCAGAGACGAGCATGCGGACGAGGAAGTCACTGCGTTTATACAGTTTAAAGAGGATATGAGCCTGGACGAAAAAGATATCCGCGCGCACCTCAAAAAACACTTGGCGAATTTTAAAATTCCAAAGACGATTTATTTTAAAGACGAGCTGCCTAAAAATGCGACGGGCAAGGTACTAAAGCGCGTTTTAAAAGAGCAGATAAAGGATGAAATTTAGTGCGGTTTTTGATAGAGTTTATCGGCGCAGAGCAAAATTCTAAAATTTCCTCGCTCATAAAATGCAGCCAAAACGAGGCGAAAATTTTACGCCATCTAAGCAAAGGCTACGTCGAAGGCACTCCGCAAAGTAGCGTTTATGACGTGCTTTGCGCGGTTTTTGGTAGCGAGGAGTATAAATTTCTAGCAGGGCTTGCGGACGTAAAAAACCTACTTGAAAGCGGCTGGATCGTGCAGGGCTTTTCTATCTTTAAAAACCAGGGCGCAGAGGGCTCCGGCTCAAATTTACTCGGCCTGCTTCACAGCGAGATCTCGCTATCGCCGCTTTTTCTAAAAATTTTAGAAGAGGGCGAGTTTGGGCTCACGCTGCCATCAGTCGCGCCCTACGCCGATCACCTCGACTACCTAAAAGACCAGTTTTTGCGCGTGGAGCTTTACGGCAAGCTCTCGTTTTTTAGCAAAAACGTATCAAGCGACGCCAAAACCCGCCTCGAAAAAGACGTGAAAGAGCTAGAAGCCATCATCGAAAAACGGCTAAATTTAAGTAAGATTTCGATCTCCGTCGAGCAAATTTTCAAAGAGAACTCGCTAAACGACAAAGAACAGCTTATTTTCCTCGCGCTTTTAAAGGAAGAGTACGTCGGCGAAACGGACGCAAACCGCGATCTAAACGCGCTTGTGGGGATTTTAAGCGCGGACGAATTTGAGCGCATCAAAAACCGCGCTCTGTTAGACGAGGGATCAAAACTAATCGAAAACGGCCTCATCGACTACGACGAGTCGCTAAACGCTTACGGCGGCTTTAGCAGGACGTTTTACATAACCGACGAAATTTTACAAAGCGTAATGCACCCAAAAACCGAGAGCAAAAGCAAAAAACTAGCGCTAGAAACCCTCGTAAAAGAGCAGGAAATCTTTGAGCTCATCGAGCCATCGACCGACATAAACGACGTCGTGCTAGATGTCAAGGTAAAAGAGCTGCTAGATGCGATCCTAAAGCAAGTAGATCGCCGCGTGCTGGCGCGTCTATCTAGCTGGGGCATCAAGTCGCGCAAAAACGTGGACGCCAAAATCATCTTTTACGGACCGCCGGGTACTGGCAAAACCATGAGCGCGCTAAGCCTCGCAAAGAGCCTAAAAAAGCAGGTTCTTAGCTTTGACTGCTCTAAAATTTTGAGCAAATACGTCGGCGAGAGCGAACAAAACGTGCGTAAAATTTTCGACACTTACAAAGAAATCTGCGCCAAAAGCAAGAGCGAGCCAGTGCTGCTGCTAAACGAGGCCGATCAGTTTCTAAGCACGCGCGTCGAGGGCGGCAGCGGCGCGGACAAGATGCACAACCAAATGCAAAATATATTTTTGGAGCAAATCGAGCGGTTTGAGGGCGTGCTCATCGCCACGACGAACTTCTTGCAAAGCCTAGATATCGCGTTTTCTCGCAGGTTTGATTATAAGATCGAGTTTAAAAAGCCCGACCTCGCCGCTCGTCTTGCGATCTGGCGCAAAGTGCTGCCCGAAAATGCGAGCTTTGAGGAAAATTTCGACGTCAAGCAGCTGGCTAAATTTGAGCTAAGCGGCGCGCAAATCATGCTCGCGCTCAAAAATACCGCGCTAAAAGTCGCCGTGCGCGAAGACGGGATATTTACGATGAGCGACTTTGAAAGCGAGATCAAGCGCGAGATGAGCTCAAATTTCGGCGAGGATAAGAAAGTCGGGTTTGACGGGTAAATTCGGCTAAATTTGGAGTGCGGCGGATTAAATTTAGTTAAATTTAGCCTAACGTTTTTGTTAAATTTGACTGCGCTTGCTCTAAAATTGAGTTACACGCTCGGCTTTATTGCGCATTTTTGCAAATTTGATCGTTAAATTCGTAACTCGGCGGGCGCAAATTTGGCAAGCGATTTAAATTTATCGCAGTAATAGCTACTCAAATTTGAAAGGATTATTAAGCATGGGTGAATTTTTACTACGTCAAGCCAAGCTATTTTTAGGCATCGCAGCCCTTTGTGCTCCGCTATGCGCGCTTACCTACTTTATATCAAAAGAGTATTTTGACGAAATTTTAGTCGGTATTTTCATCACGTATATTTTCCTGCTCGTTGTTTTCGTTTTTAAATTCATCAAGCTACTTTTAGGCTTCAAGGACGAGGACAAAAAGCCCGTTTGGGAGCAAATTTTAACTTGGCTGTCAAATATCGCCTAGATCGCCGCGCGCTCAAAGCAGGATTTACCCGCCAAACCCTTCGCCCGCTTTTAAAATTTCATCCCTTAGCCTCTCGTGTCCGGCCGATAGAGCCGCGATCTTAGCTAGTTTTTCGTCCTTTATCTGCACAAATTCGCTCTTTAACGCCGATAAAATTTTATTTAAAAATGACGCGTTTCCCAGCATCTCATTTTCACATTCGTATAAATTTAGCGACAGCAAAACGCGGTCTTGCACCTCGTCAAAGC
>CAUQJU010000218.1:0-3390 GCA_963518005.1 uncultured Campylobacter sp. | reverse complement strand
AAAAAGAAGCGATATAAAGGTTTATTTCGCGGGCGGAGGCGAGCTAAAAGCGGGCGCTAAAGCCAAATTTGACGCGCTGATAAAATCGGGTAAGGCCGAGTATCTGGGCTTTGTTTCCAAGATGGACGAGATTTACGCCGCGTGCGACTACGTGCTTGGATTTTCCAGCGACGAGGGGCTGCCTAGAGTCGTCATCGAGGCGCTTGGCTGCGGGCTTGGCGTGGTGTACTCTGATATCGCCGTCATAAGGGAGATTTATGAAATCTCCTCGAAAAAGCAAGATTTTTTTATAGTTCAAAGAAGCTCGGACGCGCTTTTAGCCTGCTTTGAGAGCTTGCGTAAGCCAGCCTCAAAAAGCCCCGACGATGCCGTTATAAAGGCATTTAGCATAGAAAATTATCTTCGCGGGATAGATAGGATATATAGCGAACTTTGACGAAGACCTCGATGTCTGCGAGGTTTTGCTCGCTAAGCTCGAAAAACGCGCTTGCGTCGATGTCGCGCACGGTTTTAAACACGGAGCTAACGGGCGGTAAATGCGAGTTTATCACGAGCGAGTCGGCGACGCCCCTTTGCTCGCTGGCAAAACAAGGCCCCATCAGGCAGATCGTGGGCGTGCGCACGCTATCTGCGACGTAGTAGTTGCCTGTATCAGAGCTCGCGTAAAGCTGCATCTGCGAGAGATAAAACGGCAGCTCCTCAAGCTTGATTTTATCAATCAAAGAGATGATCTTTAGCTCGTTTTCGCCGAATTTTTTCACGTAGGTATCGCAAATTTGCGAGCTAAAATTTGACCCGCCGGTGCCGTTTTGTCTGCAAATTTGAGCTTTTGATTGCTCGCCGTTTGTATTTTTGGGATCGCCGTAAATTTCTCTCGCATCGCTATCAGCCAAATTCGCGCAAATTTCTCGCTTGTTTAAATTCTCTGCCCGTTTTGCGTCCGCATTTTCTGCGAGCAGGTTTTTTAGCAGCGCAGCCTCCTCGCCGACGCCGAAAATGTAAACCTCGCAGTCAAATTTAGCGAAAATTTCAAAGATTTTTTCCCAAGTATGTTTTGGCGGCGTTTTCATTTTATTGCCCGCGCTTAGGCTCACACCGATCTTAAAATTGCCGTTTTTTATTAGATTTTCGTGCGGGATAAAGAGCGGTTTTTGCAAGCATTTTTCATATTTTAGCTCGCTTTCGCCGACCGTTTTTAGGTAGGTTAGCAGCGTGAGGTCTTGCAAAGTGTGCGGCACTTTTTTCATGCCAAGCGCTAGCAGAGCAAAGTCGCTAGATGCCGCGTAGTGATGCACGGCGACGATGTTTTTAGCTAGAGTGCAGCGCGCTAAAAAGAGGTTTAGGCTGTTTGGCATCAGAACGTAGACGCTCTCGTAGTTGCGCGAAAAAAGCTCGAGCGCGAGCCCTATTTTTGAGGTTTTTTTGCGTTTTACGCCGTTTATCGTAAATATTTTTTCTATTCGGTCGTCGTGTTTTGCGAAGGCTAGGTTTATCTCGTCGATTAGCACGTCAAATTTGCCAAGCCTGTCAAAGATCACGCTTGAGTTTGCGTAGTCGCCGATTTTAGCGGTTTGTATGAGTAAAATTTTACCTTTTTTGCCTTTAAATTTTAGCTTTTTCATCGCAAAAAGATATGGGTAAATCAGCAAATATATGAGAAAATATATCAAAATTTAGGCCTTTATTTTTTATGAAATTTAGCCTAAATTTAGCATAAATTTATAAATTTACGGACTTTTTTTGAGCGAGCGCGGGCTAAAATTCGACTAAAAATCGCTTACTGGATTTTAATGATTTTATCGTTATAATGGGCGCTTTAAATTTAAGGGAGAAAATGACGAAGCTACAAAACCGCCTACAAAACGCCGCTTTATACCTCGTTTGCGTTTTTATCGCTTGCGAGCACGTTCCACGTATGACGGCGGCGAAAAACATCTCGCTTTATCTTGCGCTTGTTTGCGCGATCTGGCTTTATTTCACGGATAGGGCGCGATTTGCCGCAAGGGTCGGGGTAAATTTTAACCTTTCTCGCTCGCCCGCGTTTTGCCTTATCGCATTTACCTTTTACGCGTTTTTGATCTCGGCCTTTCCCTACGCGCCGCAGTTTGATTCGCTGGGCAACGCTGCGGGCGAGTTTGGGCGCGGATTTGCTTTTTTGCTCATCGTCTACGTCGCGGCAAACGGCGAGACCGATCAAGCAAAATCATTTTTTTACGCGCTGATAGCGGCCTTTGCGGTCATTAGCGTTTATTACGCCGCGCCGCTTTTTAGCGAGTTTGAGAGGCTTGGCAGCGCGGGCGAATTTGACTCGCGAGTCGTGCGCCGAGCGTACGCGGACTACGTGGATAGATTTTTGCCTTTTGCGCTGGCGGGAGTTTTTATTTTTAGGCGGCTTTGGGCGCGAGTTGCGTGCGGCGCGCTTTGTCTAGCGGCCGTAGGGCTTGACGTTTTGAGCGGCGTTAGGGGCAGCTGGGGAGCGATGCTGGCTTGTTTTATTATGTTTGGTTTTTATTTGTATATCTTAGGCGGCGAGGCGAAACGTAAATTTAAACTCTTTGCCGTTATTTTTGCCGTTTGCGTCGCGGGCGCGTCGGCGGCGGTTTTGAGTTCGCCCACGGCGATGTATAAATTTTTCCAGATCGGGCTAGTGAGCGAGGCAAACCTCGAAAACGAGAGTATGAGAGAGCGTATCGCGGGTGCGGGCTTTAGCTCGGGGCGCGACCTAATCTTAAAGGAGCGCTTGCCGCTGCTTTTTGCTAGTCCGCGCGCGCTAACCGGGCTTGGATACGGCAAGGAGCAGTACGACGCATTTTTGCGCGACGAGGCGGACAAAGGCGCACATATCTCGATGATGCAGACGAGGCCGAGCGGCGAGCGGTACTGGTTTAACGACGAGCCGTTTTTTATCGGGCATTATTACTACTACGGCGCGGTTGGCACGGCGCTGTTGTTTGGTGGTTTTATCTCTCTCTTGGCGTATTCGTTTAGGCATTTTTTACGCTCGCGCGAGCTGCTTTTTGCTGCGATTTTTATCTCGCTAGCGTGTTATTTCGGCGTGCGCGGGCTGTTTGAGGCGATAAATTTACGCATACTTTATATGTTTTATATGCTAGGATTTTTTGTCTTACTGGCGGCAAATTCGCGGGCGGGAGCTAAAGGAGGCGGCGTTGAGCGTTAGCGTTTTGATGTATCATCACGTTTTAAAAAAGGGCGGATTTATCGCCTCTAGCGTAGAGGATTTTGCCTCGCAGATGAGATTTCTCGCCGAGGCGGGCTACAAAACGCTTACGATGAGCGAATTTATCGCCTATAAAAAGGGCGAGCTAGCCGTACCTAAAAAAAGCGTCCTCATCACCTTTGACGACGGTTGGAAGGATAACTACGTCTACG
>CAUQJU010000217.1:0-3391 GCA_963518005.1 uncultured Campylobacter sp. | reverse complement strand
TCTAAAGAGCTTTGAGGGTAAAAATAAGATCATATACTTTGGCTACACCTCGTGTCCGGACGTCTGCCCTGCGACTTTAGGTATCCTTTCAGGCGTGCTAAACGAGCTTAAAAGAGACGATATCGTCGTGATTTTCGTTACTCTCGATCCGGAGCGCGACGAGCCAAAAAACGTGGATGAATACGCAAAATACTTTTATCCGGACTCATACGGCGTCGTAGTAAACGACCTACCGGGGGTTGCCAAAAACTACGGCGTAAAATACCAAAAAGTCCTACTGGAAAAGTCTGCCATGGAGTACTCCGTCGCACACAGCTCCTCGCTCTACATACTAGACAAAAACGGCAAATTCTTAACCGAAATATCAAATTTAACCCCGCAAAATATCAAAAAAACGTTGGAAAATTTAGAGAAATAACGGCTCGCGATTTTATAAATCCCGTGTTACGTTATAACGCAGATTCATTTTTGTATATCAAATTATTACGAACGTTGATTTAAGTCAATATTTTTTTAAGCTCGCCCGCTGTATAGTTTCATTAAATTTCGAAGAAGGAACGATTTGAACCCACGCACGCTAGCGAGTGTTTTTTATCTACTATTTTTAATCTCAGCAAGCTACGGTTTTGAGCCTAGCGCCGACGTAAAAAGCTATGCCTTTAGCGAACTTAACGGCGGAAAAATAGCCCTATACGACGCGGCAAACGAGCTAAAAATCATCGATGCGGCAAATCTGCGACTAGGCGCGCAGACAACCTTGGCCGAAGACGAGATAACCTCGCTTGCTTTTGATGCGGGCGAGCTATATGCCGGGCTTTCTAGCGGAATAATCGTTAAATTTAGCAAGGACTTAAACTCCAGGGAAGTGGCGCTGGACGTCTCAAGCCTCGGTCTTGATGCGCACATAACGCATCTAAGCATATCAGGCGGTAAATTTTACGCCGTGGCGGGAGAAAATATCTTCCTCGTCTACGACCCGTCCGTCAAGAAGCTCTCCGCCGCACGCCTTAGCGGCGTATACCGCGTAGCAACCTGCAAAATCATAAATGACGTCGCCGTAATAACCGGCTGGGATAGGTCGGTTTTTAGGTTAAATTTGACCTCGATGGAGGTAAAAAATCAAGGCAAACTAAATGCGGTGGCCTTAAGCGCGGCGCAGACGGGCCAAGATATGCTTTTAGGGCTAGCTAGCGGAGAGATAGCAAGCGTAAAATTTGAATCCGAGGAAAATTTAGCCCCTAGCGAGCGTATAAACCCAAAAACTACGCAAACAAGCGCGGTAAATTCGCTAAGCAAACAGTCGTTAAGCGCAGCTAAAGACAAAGCCGCCAAGGACGGCTCTAAAGCAAATGCGGCGGATAAAACGGACGTAAATTTAAGCCAAAACGCGGTTTTGCCGCAAGCATACGGCGATAAATTTGGGGCAAATTTAGCAGATAAAACCGCAAAAAACGAAGCGGACGTAAATTTGTCGCGCAAAAAAACGAACGTAAATTTTTTAGATACGAAACCCTCGGCAAATACGCGCGAAATCGCCCCGAAAAGCCTAAACGCAAAAATTTATAAAATCTCGAATCTACGGATAAAAAGCCTGCTATCCGTGCGGGATAAAATTTATATCGGCCTTGATAACGGCGAGATTTGGCGTGCGAACGCAAATTTTACGGATATAGAGCGGCTCGGGAAAAATTCGGATGCGATAATAAGCGTTTTTAATAATAATGAAGATATAATAACCGTAAGCATAAACGGCGAAATTAAAATTTATAAATGAAATCTTAAGAAAGGAGATTTTTAATGAACAAAATTTTTGGTTCAGGCATCGTTGCGGCGGCGTGTATAGCGTTTGCCGTTAGCAATGCGTGCGCGGCAGATAGCGACTTACAAGCTATCATGAAAGCGCGCGGGCTAACGGAAAAAGACGTCCTAGCGGCTGCTAAAACGTATCAACCAAGCGGCAAGAAGGACGACTATATCGTCTTTTCCTCAGGAGGCCAAAGCGGACAGGTGATGGTTTACGGCGTACCTTCGATGAGGATTTACAAATTTATCGGCGTCTTTACGCCCGAGCCTTGGCAGGGATACGGCTTTGACGAGGAGTCTAAGGCTATCCTAAAAAGCGGCGCGATTAGGGGCAAGGAGCTTTCGTGGGGCGACACTCACCACCCTGCTCTAACAGAGAAAAACGGCGAATACGTCGGCGATTATCTTTTTATCAACGACAAGGCCAACCCTCGCATCGCGGTGATAAATTTGCACGATTTTGAAACTACGCAAATCGTCGTTAATCCAATCGTAAAAAGCGAACACGGCGGCAGCTTCATCACTCCAAATAGCGAGTACGTCATCGAAGCGGCGCAGTACGCAGCTCCGCTAGATAACGGCTACCACTCGATAGACGAGTACGAAAGCGTATACCGCGGCGCGGTAACGTTTTGGAAATTCGACTATCCAAAAGGCAAGATAGACGAGAAAGCTTCCTTCTCGCTTGAGCTTCCTCCGTATTGGCAGGATTTAAGCGACGCGGGTAAGGGCGAGAGCTTCGGCTGGGCGTTTTCTAACTCCATAAACTCAGAGATGTACACCGGAGGTATCGAAAAAGGCTTGCCTCCGTTTGAAGCGGGCGCAAGCAGAAACGATACTGACTATTTGCACGTTTATAACTGGCAAATTTTAGAAAAACTAGCTCAAGACAAGAAAAACTACAGAGAGATAAACGGCCACAGAGTAGTTACGATAGAGGCTGCCGTTAAAGCCGGCGCGCTATTTTTGATCCCAGAGCCAAAGAGCCCGCACGGCGTAGACGTTAGCCCGGACGGCCGATATATCGTTATCGGCGGTAAGCTAGATACGCACGCTACGGTTTTTGACTTTAGAAAGATCAAAAATTTAATCGATAAAAAAGAATTTGCCGGCACCGACTCTTACGGCATACCGATTCTTGATTTGCAAAAGACCCTACACGGACAAGTAGAACTCGGCCTTGGACCTCTACACACGGCATTTGACGCGCAAGACGGCGTACTTTATACCTCGCTTTACGTCGATAGCCAGATCGTAAAATGGGACTATAAAAATTTAAAAGTCCTAGATAGAATCAACGTCCACTACAATATCGGACACCTAGACGCGATGGAGGGAAAATCAGCCAAACCTAAGGGCAAATACGTAATCGCTCTTGATAAGCTATCAATCGACCGCTTTAACCCGGTAGGCCCTCTTCACCCGCAAAACCACCAGCTAATCGACACTACGGGCGCTAAGATGGAGCTTTTATACGATATGCCGATACCTCTTGGCGAGCCTCACGACGTTATATCTATCGAGGCTAGTAAGCTAAAACCGGCTACCACCTACGCCATGGGAACAAACTCTCGCACGGGTAAAGAAA
>CAUQJU010000216.1:0-3392 GCA_963518005.1 uncultured Campylobacter sp. | reverse complement strand
AGCCTAGAGTACGGCGACGCTAATATCACTATCACTCTAGAAACCAAGGGTAAAGACCACCAAGAGCTCATCAAAAAAGTGCTTAGAGAGCATGATTTTAAATTTATTCAGGTGTTTTAGGCGGTTAAATTTGAGCTCAAATTTGCTTGCTAAATTTGGGGCGAATTTGAGTTAAATTTAAACCCGTATCTTAAAGGTACGGGTTTTCCCAAACTACACCAACTCTAAAATCTCGCTAAATTTAAATTTACGATCCAAATTTATACCGATATAAAACAGTCAAAAGCTCAAATTTAACGATTATTTTAACGAATTTCGCTAAAATCGCCTTTTAAAGGAGCAAAGATGATAGATGTTACGAGCCTTATTTTAGTGATTTTGCTGGCGATTTGCGTATTTATGATTTTTAGATTTAACAAAGCCCTAAAAACCGCGCAAAAGCCCGTGACTACGCAGATTAGCACCGAGATATCGCAACTAAAATCCATCGGCGAGCTATCCGTTTTTCAGGTCTATAGCAAAGAGATCGTGACCAAGACCGACCATGCATTCGGCAACTTCGGCAAGGAGTATTTGCGCTGGCTAGTGAGCGAGAAAAAGCTCTCGATGATATTTGAGTTTGAGATAAATTTCATCTACGACCTAACTAGTCCGCGCCTAGAGATCGTAAACGTCGCGAGTGAGGAGTATCTCATCAAGATGCCGCCTTGCAAATACAAATTTTCGATCGCGAATATGAAATTTTACGATGAGAAAAACGGTAAATTTATCCCATTTTTGCTGCCTGATTCGCTAAACGGATTTTTCGGTAGTAGTTTTAGCGAGGAGGATAAAAACAGGCTCATCGAGGAGGCGCGCGCCGAGGTCGAAAAGATGTCCGTGCGCCTGATAAATCAGCTCCAGTCCAAGATCCACAAATCCGCGCGCGATACGCTAGAAGCGATCGCAAAGAGTTTTGGGGCTAGGGCGGTGAGATTTGAGTTTAACGACGAGGGCGAGCAGGTTCGGCTAAATCTGCAAAACGTGGCGTGAGGGCAAGATGGCATTCGTAAAAGCGCTTTTGATAGGTAAAGTAAGGCAGTACGGCAGCCCAGCGGCTACGGACGAGCTGGGCAAGGCTTGGCGCTCGGCGATATTTAAAAATGCGCAAACGGGCGAAATCTACGCGAACGAGCTTGGCTTTGAGGGCGACGAGGTGGCCGACACTAAGCATCACGGCGGCGTAAATAAAGCCGTGTTTGCAAATTCGCTAGAAAACTATCCCGCGTGGGAAGCTTATCTGGGGCTTAAAAATTTGCCGCTAGGCGCGATGGGCGAAAATTTGACCGTTAGCGGACTAGATGAAAATAGCGTAAACGTGGGCGACGTGCATAAAATCGGCTCATTAGTGCTACAAGTAACCCAGCCTAGAAAACCGTGCTTTAAGCTTGCAAAACGCTGGGGAAATGCAAATTTAGCCAAAGAGATTTTTGCCACCGGATTAACCGGCTGGTACTACAAAGTGCTTGAAAACGGGTCGTGCAAGGCCGGCTGCGAAGTGGAGATCTTGCAAAAAAACGAAAATGCTCTAAGCGTGATGCAGATAAATAAACTGTTTTTAAATCCGAGCGAAAATTTGGATTTGTTGCCTAAATTTAGAGCGCTAGAAGCGCTGCCTGCTAGCTGGCAGGACGATATAAACAGACGCTTAAACGACTCATACAGCACAGCTTTTATGGAAAAACTTTGAAAAAACTGCAAAAATTTGCCAAAAAGCTTGACAAATAAGGTAAAAATATATATAATTACCTTTCTTTTTTACAGACATTGGGGTATAGCCAAGCGGTAAGGCAATTGGTTTTGGTCCAATCATTCAGAGGTTCGAATCCTCTTACCCCATCCACTCAAATTTCATCGCGGAGTAGAGCAGTGGTAGCTCGTCGGGCTCATAACCCGAAGGTCGGCGGTTCAAGTCCGTCCTCCGCAACCAAATCCCCATTTTATCGATATTTGAGACCGCTTTTTTAAACGCTTAATTTATTCTGAAATTGATTTAAGTAAATTTTCGATAGTTTCTTTAGATTTTCTTATGTTTGCAGTGATATATTTTTGAGTTGTAATAATATTTGTATGTCCAAGCGTAAACGATACTTGCTCGATCGGAATTTTAAGATAATTGATAGAATACGTGCCGATTAGATGCCTGATATCATGCAACCTTATTCTAGGTAGATTATTACGCTTTAATAGCGAGTTCCAGCTCTTACGCAAATCTTGATACTTATCGTTTGTCATCGGGTTTTCGAATACATATCCGTTTAATTTGTTTTGCTTCTTTGCTTCGATATATCGGCGGTAAAGGCGATCATAGAGTTCATCACTCATTTTATAAGACATATCGCGTTTAGCCTTATTGATTTTAAAAGGGATTGTATAAGTCCTGGTTTTAAAGTTTATATCGCTAAATTTAAGGCTTAATACCTCATTTTTACGGCGACCGTGGAGTAGAAAAAAGAATATATCCGCGCTAGGCTCTTTATTTTCCGAAATGGCTTTAATAAATTTCTTTTGGATCGATACGCTGTAATCAAAGTATCTTTTGTTATCAAATTTAGGCAGCTCGATAAAGTCGCAAGGGTTTTTATTTATTATCTCAAGCTTTAGCGCAAGCTTAAAAATAACCTTGAGCTTTGCAAGGATATTTTTAACGGTCTTAATTTTGTAATCTCGCTTGATAAGCTCGTTACAAAATCTTTGGATATCTAAGAAATTTATCTCATTTACGTTTTTTAAGCCTAAACCGTTTTTGAAGTGCTTTTGATAGGTAGCGATGTCGCTTCTAAGCGTAGAGGGACTTAAAATCAGCTCATAGTATTCAAGATAGTTTTTAAAAAGCTCATTAAGCGTCATTAGAATTGATACTCCCTTAATCCGCGCTCGATAAAGTCCTCAAGGTCAGGATTATTTAAATCGTGTTTCTCGTTTTTCTTAGTAAACGAATTTAACCCACGATCTAGCATTATATTTTCGACGTAGGCTAGATGCTGAATATTGCAGTTGGCTTTATCCAATTTCGAATAATAATTGTATAGCTCGTAATTTTTCATCCATAGAGGCGGTTTTTTGAATTCTCTTCGGTTTTTCATAGCCTCAAATTTGATTTTTCTACCCTCGCGTACATACCAGGCATCAACCCAGGCGTCAAGCTCAGGTTTTATGCTTTGGGAAGTTGATTTTTGAGGTGATTTTTGAGGTGATTTTTGAGTTTGATAAGTATTTATAACCTTACCGCAAATTTTATGCGTCAAAACACCGTTTTCAAGAGTTACTTGCTCATCACGGCGAGGTATAAAGATATTTATGTATTTTTCGTGTAAATCCCACTCTATAACATTTTCATCATCGTTTTTAAT
>CAUQJU010000215.1:0-3410 GCA_963518005.1 uncultured Campylobacter sp. | reverse complement strand
TCGTATCGTTTGTAGGCTGTGCGGCGGTAACCGGCCATCAAGACGGCATCGCGGATTATTCTAAAAAATTTGCCGACGGTGTTTGCGACTTAACTGAGCAAAAAAATAAGATCGCAAAAAGCGACGACGCCGTACTTTCGGCAAATCAAGCAGGCGCATTGCTTAGACAGTGCGGAGACTTTAACGCTAGCGTTTATTATTTTGACGTAGCCGAGTCAAAATATAAAGAAGATATAGACGAAAAAGGCGCACTATCTGCGGTAGGAGCCGAGATAGGTTCGGCTTTAGTAAATGAAAATACGCTTGATTACGAGGGGTATTATTATGAGCGCGTTATGACCAATATTTATAAATCGTTAGACTTTATGTCTATGAAGGATTACGATAGCGCCAGAGTGGAGCTAAACAGAGCCATAGATAGACAAAGGCGAGCTAAAGATATGTATGCCAAGCAGCTGCAAAAGGCTAAAGACGAGCTGGAAAAAGACGCCAAAGTAGAGCAAAACGATCAAAAATCTCAAAACGACTCGCAAATTTCGGCGATACTATCCTCATACGAGAGTTCGATAGGCGATTTTAGAGCCTTGCCTAATTTTATAAATCCGTTTACTTCGTATTTAGCCGGTATATTTTTCTTTATGGACGGCAACTACGAAAAATCGCGGGATTTACTAAAAGAAACCCTGCTTATGGATAGTAAAAATCCGCAGGTTAGAAAAGATATGGCGCTTATAGATAGCTACTTTTCTAAAAACGGACATAAAAATCTCTCTAAATACGTTTGGGTCATATACGAAAACGGCCAAACTATCGCTAGAAAAGAGCTCAGATACGACATACCGCTTTTTATCGCCACCATGCACGTGCCTCACGTAGGCATAGCCTTACCGACGCTGGATCAAAGCGCTAGTTCGTATGAATTTATAAAAGTAAACGGCGAGCCTACCATCCAGATAGCCGATATGGACGCCGTGGTAAGAACCGAATTTAAAGACCAAATGCCCGTTCGCGTAACCAGAACCGTAGCAAGAGCAATAACCAAAGCGGCGCTTAGCTACGGAGCTAGAGAAGCAGCCGGAGATATAGGAACGATAGCGGCCGGTTTATATTCGGCAATTACCAATAAATCGGACGTCAGATACTGGAGTACTCTGCCGCGCGACTTTCAAAGCCTAAGAGTCGAGAATAAAGGGCAAATTTTACAAATAGTAACAAACGACGCAAAGCCGGTTAAAAATATAACCCTAAAAGATGGACTAAATGGTATTATCTACATAAAATCTCTAACGCTGGGCAATATTAGCCTAAACGAAATTTACTATGAAAGGAAATAAAATGAAAAAATTTGCGCTTTTTGCGCTTAGCTTATTGCTCATAGGCTGCTCGTCAAAAGAGCCTAAAGCAAGCCCGCACCTAGATATCGAGGATAACTCGGTAAATAGCTTTTTATCGCTGCAAAGCCTAAACGACCGCTTCACTAACGGCGGCATGATGGAGGTCGAGGCTAGATTTAAAAACGAATCGTCTTTTAACAAAGACCTGCTTTATAAGGTAGATTGGTTTGATAAAGACGGCTTTTTAATCACAAACATAACTACGAAATGGAAAAGAGTAGTCGTGCAGAGCAAAAGGGACTTTAACGTCAGAGCCGTTTCGCCTAGCGATAAAGCGGTTAATTACAAGCTACGCATAACGACCCCGGATAGCGACGATAAAGATATCAAGACCATAAATAGATACGAATTTAAAAACTAAGGAGTAAATAATGAAAAAGACTTTATTTTCCGTAGCCGTCATAGCTGCGATATTTAGCGGATGCGCTACGAGCGGCTATATGCAAAACGGCTCTAAAGTAAAAGACGCAGAGCCTATAACGATGGGTATAGATCATACCGACTTTGAAAAGGCCGCAAGCGACGCCGTGGAAAGCCTGCTATCTAGCGGATCTCTAGAAAGACCCGGCGGCGGACGTTACGTCGTAGCTATGGGCAAGGTCATAAACGATACGACCCAGCGCATCGATACGGCTTTACTAACCAAAAAAATCCGCATCGCTATGCTAAAAAGCGGTAAAGCCGTAATAACTACCGCAGTCGCCGCCGGAGGGGCAGAGGATACGATGTCTCACGACGTAAGAGAGCTTAGGGAAAACGACGAATTTGCCCAAAATACGATCGCTAAAAAAGGTACTCTACTAGCTCCTGATATGAGCTTATCTGGCAAGATAATACAGCGAAATATAAAAACCACGGACAATAAACAGCTCGTGGAGTATTATTTTCAGCTTACTTTGACTCAGTTGCAAACCGGCCTAGCATTCTGGGAAGACGAGATAAATATAAATAAAATCGGTTCAAACAAAAGCGTAAGCTGGTAACTAAAGGAAAAATATGAATATCAAATTTTTAAGTTTGGCGGTAGCTGCGGCTTTGACGTTAAATTTAAGTTATGCGCAAGAAGCAAATGAACAAAGCGAGCAACTAGAAAGCATAGACGATCAAAAGATATCCCAAACGGTAAACGACGCACAAAAACCTAAAAAAGAAAATATGCAAAAGCTACTAAGCGACGCCGAAAAAGAATTAAAGCAAAAAGCTAAGAAAAACGGCATAAAAGCAACCGTCTACAAACAAACGGCGTCTATAGACGTAGGAACCGACGATCCGCAGTATTATGATTATCTAACTAGCGCTTATAATCAAGCTATTTTAGAGCTAAAAGCTCAGGTCGCGTTGTCAAAGGCCGGTAGTGTCGCCGTTAAAGAAGCTTATAGCTACTATAATAAAACCGTACCGGATACGATTTTGCAAGATGAGTTAAAAAAGGAATCGGACGAAAGATTAACCCAAATGCAAGCCGAACAAGATATGGACGGAGTGTTTGGCATGGTATTCGGTATAATCTCTAAAGCCGTACAAGATAAGCCGGAGGCGGAGAAAAAAAGGCTAGAGGTCGAAGTAACTAAAGATATATTTAACAAAGCTTATTCGGACGGCTTTGTTAAAAGCGGTTTTGATAGCATAGAAGGTCTTGTACCGTATGCAAATTTTATCGTTACTAAAGATAACGGCGAAATCGAAATAGGCGTATTAGCCTACACTACGGAAAAATCCATCCAATTAGCAAGGGATTTAAAACAAGGCAGACAATCCAAAAAGACGGAAAATAAAGAGCAATGTAAAGATCCTACGGAAGTAGCCGATGCGCTTAGCGACGAAGAGCTTTTAAGCACTTTCGGATTGAAGTATTTCTACAACGAAAACTGCCGCCCTAGTTTACTAGCTTACGGTATGGATTCTTTTATTAAAGAAGAAGGGATGAACGCAGACTACCGAAAAGAAAGCAGCGAAAGAGCTCGCGGTATGGCGGATAAATTTATGTCTAATTTTTTAAATTCTAACGTCAATGCC
>CAUQJU010000214.1:0-3416 GCA_963518005.1 uncultured Campylobacter sp. | reverse complement strand
GCGTGAATGAATTTTTAAATTTAAAAGAGGGCGATATATTGCGCCTTGACCGCTCCGCAAACGATAAAGCTATCGTCACGATAGATAAAAAAGAGGTATTTTTGGCTGAAGTCGGGCTGCATAGATTTAGAAAATCTATCCGCATAGAAGAGCTAATCAGAAGCGATAAAGACGAGATCAAAAATATCTTGGAAAAATACGAAGAAGAGCGTAAGGCTAAGCTCATGAGCTACGACCAAGACGACGAAAACGAAGAAAATATACTAGACGAGGACGAACGAGATGAATGAATTTTTTAAAATTTTCGCAAACGAGATAAAAGCTACGATCGAAGGACTGACCGGCAAGACGCCCGGAGTCGGCGAGAGAAACGAATACGACGCCCCGGGGCAAGAGGGCATCAAACCTCCTCTAGCCGTGGCTAACGTGAGCGTAAGCGGCGATATAAACGCAAAGATAATGCTAGCGGTTACGCCCGTGCTAGTAAGCGCGGTAAGCGAGTGGATGCTTGGCGAGGAGGAGATATCTCGCAATGAAAATTTAAGCGAAGATGAACTAGATGCGGCAAAAGAGGTGTTCTCAAATATCCTGGGCGCATTTTCTACGAGTCTTGGCGCGCAAAAAGGCATGCCAAAGCTCAGTTTTGAAATTGCAAAAGTAAATTTTCTCGACGAAAACGCGATTTTAGACCTTAGCGCGTATGAAAAGGTATATATCTATCCGGTTAAAATCGCCGATTTAGATGAGCAAATCGCTATGATAGCGGACTTTTCGTTCGTTAAATTTTTTAGCAAAGATCAAAAAGAAATGGCCGCCGCCTCGCCTTCTCACTCGCCAAAAAGCGAGCTAAGCGCGGACGAGATGCGAAATATCGGTCTGATTATGGACGTTCGTTTGCCTATTCGCGTGCGTATCGGCTCAAAAAAGATGTTGCTAAAAGACGTACTCACGATGGATATAGGCTCGGTCATCGAGCTAAATCAGCTAGCAAACGACCCGCTTGAAATTTTAATCAGCGACAAAGTCATAGCTCTTGGGGAAGTGGTCATCGTAGACGGCAACTTCGGCATCCAGATCACTCAAATCGGCACTAAAAAAGAGCGCGTAGAGCAGCTGCGTTAGTGCTAAATTTGAGCGAATTTTTCTAAAAGCGTTTAAAATCAAGCCGCGGTCTGGCCGAATTTAGAGCAAAATCGCGGCGTAGGCTAAATTTACAAGCGAGTCTATTTTTATAAACCGGAGAATAAATTTACGCGCTAAAAGCTAAGGCGACGGTTTTGTGGGTTTTGGCGGATTTTTCGCCGTTTGATACCAAAACCTTTGATAAATTCGGCTAAATTTAAACCGTCTTAGCGATTTTACAAATTTAAAACATACTTAAATTTATCTCGAATTTAATCGCATGTCATCTATTTTTAAATCCGTTTTAGCTATTATCGCTTTTACGCTTGCGCGGTAAATTCGGTAGCGGTTTACGGCTCTAGCGCGTAAATTTAAACTAAAAAGAGAGACGATGGATGAAATCTTAAACGATCTGGCTAAATTTAGGGATTTTATGACATACAAAAACCCGAGCGTTACGTTTTTCGGCTCGGCTAGATTTGACGAAAATAGCAAATACTGCAAAATGGCTTTTAGCCTCGCAAAAGAGCTTGCCGACGGCGGTTTTGCCGTGATTAGCGGCGGGGGACCTGGCGTGATGGAGGCGGTGAATAAGGGCGCGTACGAGAGCGGCAAAAGTCCGTCTGTGGGGCTAAATATCGTGCTTCCGTTTGAGCAAGTGACGAACAAATACGCCACGACCAGCTTTATTTTTTCTAACCTATCCGCTCGCAAATTCGCTCTTATCGAGCGTTCGAGCGCGTTTTTGGTTTTTCCGGGCGGTTTTGGGACGCTTGACGAGTTGTTTGAGATCCTGGTACTAGCGCAAATCGGCGCTAAAAAAGCTAAAATTTTCCTCATCGGTAGAGAGTTTTGGAGCAAGCTTGACGATTTTATCAAAACTACGCTGATACACGAAAAAGCCGTCAGCAAGGAGGATTTGTCGCTTTATACGATCAGCGACGATCTGGACGCCGTAAGGGATGAAATTTTGGGGATATTAAACTAAATTGGCGTACTAAAATTTTACGAATTTTGAGGATTTTGCGATGCTTGACGGGATGCGAGACGGGGCTGCTGTTACGCTTTTTGCCTCGTTTTTATCGCTATTTGCGGCCGTGTCGCTCTCAAATTTGACGCCGCGCACGTCAATTGCTGATTTTAACTGCCGCTACGACGGCGCATACGGTACGCGAAAATTTAAAGCTCTAAAATACTACAAGGCTTGAGGGTTAGTTAAATTCGGTCGGTGCTTATATTTGGCGCACGGCGTTAAATTTTGATTTTTGTAAATTTGTTCGCGCGGTTTGGTTTGTGTTTTTAAGCGGATTTGCCGATATGCTTGCCTTTTGCGTAAAATTCGGTAAATTTAACCGCGTAATCGCCGTTTGAAAATCCCGCATTGCCGTCTCGGCTGGTAAAATTCAGAGCCGAGCAAGGCGCGAAAGCTAAATGCCACGCCACCCTTGGCTCGCAAATTTATAGCGTATTAAGCTATTTTTTATATAATCGCGTCAAATTTATATGAAATTGTCTTATTGTGGGGCTAGGGCGAGATTTGTAAATTTTAAAGCCGAATTTAAAATACAAAACTTTAGGGTGCGGTATTTTTAGATGATTTTTGCGGCTGTGCGGTAAATTTTTGGCGTAGATAGAACATATAGTTCATCGAGCCGAAAATTTACAAGCTCCGCAAAAAGCGCTAAAAAGACAAGCCCTCGCAATAGGAAGAAAAATGAAAATTTTAATGGCCATGAGCGGCGGCGTCGACTCCACCATGAGCGCCAAAATGCTGCTAGAAGCGGGTCACGAGGTCGTGGGCTGCTATATGAAACTACACAAAAAGCCCGGATATCATGAAAAAAATATCGATAAAGTCGCCCGCGCGTGCGGGTATCTGGGCATCCCCTATCACGTGCTTGATTTACAAGAGCAGTTTGACAGATACGTCTATACGCCGTTTGTTAGCTCCTATAAAGAGGGCAAGACGCCAAATCCCTGCGCACTTTGCAACCACTTTATAAAATTCGGCGAGCTGTTAAAATTTGCCAAAAGTATCGGCTGCGAAAAGCTCGCCACAGGCCACTATATCCGCGTGCAAGACGGCTTTATCAGAGTCGCCGCCGATCCTAGCAAAGACCAGAGCTACTTCGTAGCGCAGGTGCCAAAAGAGATAATCGCCGATATGATTTTCCCGCTCGGGGATAAATTTAAAAAAGATATAAAAGAGCTGGCAAAATCTCTACCGAGCTTTCGCGAGTACGGCGAGCAGGCCGAGAGCAGCGAGATTTGCTTCGTCGAGGATACCTATATCG
>CAUQJU010000213.1:0-3432 GCA_963518005.1 uncultured Campylobacter sp. | reverse complement strand
TCCTTTATCGGTGCAGCGCTGGTAGCAGGCGTATTTGCTTACAATAATTACAGATTTTCGCAGTACAAATTCGTAAATTTTAACGAGCTGGTTTTTTACGAGCAGGCTCAAATTTTCGCACCGCAAGACGATAAATTTTTACTCGTGGTTTTTAGCTCCAACCAATCAGATTGGAAGGAAATTTTAAAAACTTCAAGCAAGGATTTAAAAATCGTCGCCGTGGACTTGCTCCAAAAACGCGCGCCCAGCGAGGGAAATATAAATTTCGTCGCTTCGGATATAAATACGATTTTAAAGCTGATGCACGTCCTAAATATCACGTCTTTGCCCGCAAGCGTGGAGCTAAAGGCGCAAAAGGGCGGCATTTATAAACAAGATTCGAAAATAAATAAAATTTAAAGGAAAAAATATGTTAGATTTAGCGATCATCGGAGGCGGTCCCGCCGGACTTAGCGCGGGACTTTACGCCACTCGCGGCGGACTAAAAAACGTCGTAATGTTTGAAAAAGGAATGCCCGGCGGCCAGATTACGAGCAGCTCCGAGATAGAAAACTATCCGGGCCAAAAAGCGCCCGGCGAGAGCGGCATCGACTTCATGAGTACGTGGGTCGCGCAGTGCACGCATTTTGGGTTAAAGCACGAGATGGCGGGCGTTGAGCGCGTGGTAAAGAATGCCGACGGCAGCTTCACGGTCAAGCTTGAAGGCGGCAAAGAAGAGCAGGCCAAAGCAGTCATCGTAGCCACCGGCTCAACTCCGCGCCGCGCGGGCTTTGCGGGCGAGGACGAGTTTTTCGGCAGAGGCGTGAGTACCTGCGCGACCTGCGACGGATTTTTCTATAAAAACAAAGAAGTCGCGGTTCTAGGCGGCGGCGACACGGCGATCGAGGAGGCCTTATATCTAGCCAAAATCTGCTCGCGCGTTTACGTCATCCACCGCAGAGACGAGTTTCGCGCAGCTCCCGTCACGCTAGAAAAGGCTCGCGCTAACGCCAAGATCGAGTTCATCACAAGCGCCACGATAAAGCAAGCTTACGGCGACAAAGCAGGTCTTGCAGGCCTCATCATAAACACGAAAGATGGCGAGCGCGACCTAAAAGTGCCGGGCATTTTCGTATTCGTCGGACTTAACGTAAACAACGACGTCCTTCGCCAAGAAAACGGCGAGTTTTTGTGCGATATGGAGGCAGGCGGCCAGGTTAGCGTCGATCTAAAAATGCAAACTAACGTGCATGGGCTATTTGCCGCGGGCGACATCAGAAAAGACGCGCCAAAACAAGTCATCGTAGCCGCGGGAGACGGCGCGGTAGCGGCCCTTAGTGCGCTTAGCTATATCGAGAGCTTACACTAAGATTTATCAAATTTAGCCGAGCTTTTCGGCTAAATTTCCTCTTTTTACTTCAAATTTTCCCAAATTTACCGAGTTTTGCTTCGTCCTTTTAAATTTAGCCGAATTTGCCTTGATTTATTTTTAAATTTACCGCCCCCAAATTCACTCAAATTTAACCGCCATTTGGCTAAGATTTCGCAAATTTAAGAAAGCAAAAGGATCGAATTTGCACGACTTGCTAAAAATATTTAAAACTATTTTATACGCCGCGCTGTTTTTAGGACTTTATCTTTTGGCGGATAAGTACGGACTGTTTTCTAAATTTAGCTCGCCCACTCGCTTCGTAGTTACCTCCGATACTAAAATAATCCCAGGTTCCGAGCTAAGCAAATACGTAACGCAAGAGGAGATAGACGATTTTGCTTTTAGATACTGGGATATAGATTTCGCTTCCAATCCCAAAAGCGTATTAAAAGAATCTGATATCGATACGAATTTAAAAAAGCTATTTAAATCAAAGCAAACGGATCAAATTTTAAAATTTATGCAAGATAACAACATCAGCGTAGAGTACAAGCTCATCTACGGTACTACGCCGATAATGTATTCAAGCTTTTTTGACGATGAAAACACCACAAAAGAGTTTATAAAGCTCGGAGCAAATATCAGGCAAAAGGATAATTTCGGTCTCTCGCCCCTAGCCTACGCTATAGAAAACAACTCTACAAAGACCGCTAAACTGCTGCTTGATAGCGGGGTTAAATTTGATGAAGTAAAGGCGGTGCAGTACTACATAGATCCTCCGTTTTATAACAACATAGAAAAGCTTATCATAGACGGAGACGACGTAAAGATAATATTTGAAGACAACTATCAAGTTAACAAGGAATCAAAAGATGCGGACGAACCTATGGGATATATAGTAAGTCATAGCTACGTAGAAATGGCAGAGCTTGCCCTTGCTAGCGGGTATAAACCCAAACTTCGAGATAGACCATCCTCGTTTCCCGGCCTAAGAGACGGTAGTTCGCCTTTTAAGTACTCGTATTATGCCGTGCTAGATACTATACCAAACTACGAACCCATGCTAGAGCTTCTTTTAAAATACGACGTCGTGGGGCAACCTACGAAAGAGGAGCTAAAGAAGGCGTATGAGGAGTGCTACGATAAATACGCGCTTAGCATCATATTAGCTTATAGTATAGACAAAAACGGGACTTATAGCTTAAAATACGAAAATTTAACGAAAAACGTTTTGCAAAAATACTGCTCCGAGCAAAATTCTACCTTTAGCGACGCAAGGACTTTCATAACCTGGGCAAATGAGTATAAAAGAGCAGATGCGATAGAAGATATCTTGTTTTCAGACAAAAAAGATAAGGTAATTTTTAAAAACAATGCAACCCAATACACAATTAAACCGTACAAGGAACTAACCTCCGACGAGATAAAGGCCATAGTGGAAAGTAGATAACGGTGATTTGCTTAGTCAAATTTAGTATTAATAAAAACCGACAAGGGAACAAAAAACTCAGCGAAAATTTGAGTTAAATTTGAGAGGATTTAACTCAAATTCCGTTTGGCGAAGGGCAAATTGAGCTTCAACTTTAACAGCTCCCAGCCGAATCTAAAGCCAAATTTTACTCGTCGCCTAAGCGGCAAATCAAATTTACCGCCAAGGCTTAAATTTACTTCGCCAAAGCGGGGTTATTCACGCTTATCACGACGTTTTTCTCGTTTAGATAGAGCTTTGCCGCGTTTCTTACGTCCTGCTCAGTGAGCGCATTTACCGCCTTTTCGTACTCGTCCAGGCTCAAAACCTCATCGCCAAAAACCAGCTCGCGCATGACCGCCCGCGTCCAAAATTCGCCCTGAACGTAGGATTGGCGCATTTTTACGAGGGCTGATTTTTTGAAATTTTGCAGATAGCGCCGGATGTCCGCGCCGCCTTTTAGCTCGGCGACGTTTGATTTTATCTCGCCCAGCACGGCGTTTACATTATCAGGCGCAGCCGTAAAGCCAAAATGCGCTGTATAGCTTTCGTACGGGTATTTTGAGAGATTCATATGCACGCCCAGGCCGTAGACCTGCCCGCGGTCCTCGCG
>CAUQJU010000212.1:0-3435 GCA_963518005.1 uncultured Campylobacter sp. | reverse complement strand
CTCTCCACTCACGCGGCTCCGGGCGACGCGCTTTTGGTCGCGCTTGACGGCGAGATGAAGCTAACCATTGGCGATGAGCATTTTGATATCAAAAAGGGCGATACCATCGTACTTCCGGGCAAAATCCCGCACGGGCTAAAGATCCCGGAAAAATTTAAAATGTTACTCATCGTAACAAAAGATAAGATGTAGAGTTTCGGGGCGATTGCCCCGACTCGTTTAGGAAATATATGGCAAGATTTATAATAGATGACGAAAACATAAGCGTAGATAATCTAGCGACGCTAAAAAAGCTAGGACAAAAAGATAAAATTTATATCGTAACCAACAATAGGCAAAAGCTAAGCATCTCCGTTTTGGCGTGGTTTCTGGCGCGAAAAATCAAAATAAAAATTATACTTTTAGAAAGCGCTCACAAGGACTATGCCGATAAAATAATTACGTTTCTAATGGGCAAACTCTCGCACAAAAAAGACAAAATTTACATCGTCAGCAACGATAAATTTTACGACGACGTTATAGATTTTTTTAATAAACAAGATAAAAACGGCAGTAAATTTCATAAGCTCAAATTTGACTTCAACCGCTCGCATACGGCGCAGCTCATCGAAGAAAATCAAGACGAAATCGCGATCTTGATACGAAACTCGGGTAGTCTCAGCGAGCTTCATATGAAATTTATCTCAAAATTCGGCAGCAAAAACGGCGCGGGCGTGTATAACGCGCTCAAAGAAGACGCGAGGAAAATTTACAAAAAATCTCAAATAGAAAACTCGCAAAAAGGCGAAGTAAAGCGTATCGCAGCGCCAAATTCTGCAAAATCACAGACTGCGACAAAAGGCGACGGGCAAAAATTTAATGAGCGAGAAAAGTCGCAAATGGAGTCGAATTTAAGCGGCGAAATTTTGCACGCTCAAAGCGTTTCGGGCAAAGAGCAAAATTTAGAAAATCGCTCGCAAATCGCTCAAAATTCGGAGCCCGAAAAAGCGCAGCCTTTAGAGAGCGAAAACGGCGTAGCGATAAATAATAAAAATTTACAAGAGACAAAAGCCGTAGAAGCAATTTTGAGCGATGATCCGGGTTCTACCGAGCATTCGAAAGATGCGGAGCAAAATTTAAGCGACAAAGCTTCTAGCGAGGATCTTAAAGCGGAGGAAAAAGGGCAAAATTTATCAAACAAGCGTCCGCCACAAAAATCAAAGCAAGCTAACGCACCGCAAAACGAAGCAAAAAATAAAGCTGAAAATGCGGCAAAACCGCAGCTCTCGATGAAGATAGACGAGACTAAAAAGCAAGAGATTAGAAAAATCGCGTTCGAGAGTAAAAATTTGGGCGATTTTCACAACGGACTGGTGAAAAAATACGGCGCAGACGATGCCGGCAAGCTGTATAAAGCGCTAAAACAAAAGGCAAAAGAGTACTTAAGTAAGCGTAACGCTGCGAAGTAAAATTTGCTTTTTGGCTACGGCTTTTAAAATTTGAGAATTTGCGGTAAAATTTGGTCGCGAAATTATAAATTTAAGGGCGAAAATGATCTATCTGGTCGGGTCAAATTTGGAATTTGAGGGCGTAAAGACGCTGGTTTTAAACGAGATCAAATTTAATAAATTTAGCGTAAATTTAGCCGAATTTGGCGCGCTGGTTTTGACCTCTAAAAACTCCGTAAACGCGCTAAAATTTAATCAAATTTTGCCCGCTAGTTTGCAAATTTACTCCATCGGCGACGGCACTAGCCGTGCGGCTAGCGAGTTTGGCTTTGCTCAAATTTACACTGCAAAAAACGCTCACGGAAACGACTTTGCCGCCGAGATCGTACTGCTTCTAAAGGGCAAAAAAACGTTATTTTTAAGAGCGCGCGAGACGGCTTCGAGCGTGGGTGAAATTTTGCGAGAGAGCGGCATAAATTTGACGCAGATAATCGCTTACGAAAACGTTTTTAAACCGCTTAACGAGGAGCAAAAACCGCCCAAAAACTCTGTGATTATTTTTACGGCTCCCTCGGCGGTGCGAAATTTTACTCGAAATTTCGGCTGGGATGAGAGCTATAAAGCCTTTGCTATCGGGCTTACGACGGCAAAAGAGCTAGAAATTTTTACCTCGCCCGCAGTGAGCGCTCAGCAAAATATAAATTCCTGCGTAAGCCTCGCAAAAACGCTACTTTAAGCTAAAATTTTATATAATAGCCTTGCCTGAGTGATTTGGCAGCGTATTTTTATAGGGTCCAACACATTAGTTTCGGCGAAGATGTGCGGCGACCGTGCGACGCGGCTTCGTTTGAGCGTGCGAGCGCGAGAAGTTGCGACCTAAAGGAACCGCCTATTTGCAAGGTTGGCTTTGAATTTTCGGGCCACTTATATGCGCACCGCTCACTTGGGTTTTTATTTTTGGAGAAATTATGAAAATTTTGATAATCGGAAGCGGCGGGCGCGAGTACTCCATAGCTCTAAAACTTCAAGAATCCCGCAAACACGAGCTTTTCTTTGCTCCGGGCAACGGAGCCACTTCAAACCTCGGCACAAATCTAAACATCAAAGACTATAACCAGCTCGCAGAATTTGCCGAGACGAAGCAAATAGAACTAACGATCGTCGGCCCCGAAGCGCCGCTAAGTGACGGCGTCGTGGATATCTTTAAGGCGCGAAATTTAAATATTTTCGGACCGAGCAAGGCTGCGGCCAGGCTTGAGGGTAGCAAAGCGTTTATGAAGGACTTTTTGGCTAGAAATGCTATCCGAACGGCGGCCTATCTAAATACCGATAATTACGATGCTGCGGCTAAATTTATCGACTCTCTTGCCGCCCCGGTCGTCGTTAAGGCTGACGGACTGTGCGCGGGCAAAGGCGTGATAATCGCGCAAAGCCGCGAGGAAGCAAAGGCTGCGGCTCGAGACATGCTAAGCGGAGAGAGCTTTGGCGAGGCGGGCAAACGCGTGGTCGTGGAGGAGTTTTTGGATGGATTTGAGCTTAGCTTTTTTGCGATTTGCGACGGCGAAAATTTCGTTAGCTTACCGGTAGCGCAAGATCATAAGCGCCTAAAAGATAACGACGAAGGACCAAATACCGGCGGCATGGGCGCATACGCTCCTAGTCCGCTAGCAAGCCCCGAGCTAATAAAACAGGTCGAAGAAGAGGTCGTAAAACCGACTCTAAAAGGCATGAAAGCCGAAGGAAATCCTTTCTGCGGCGTGCTTTTCGTAGGGCTTATGGTGGTTAAAGGCATGCCGTACGTGCTTGAGTTTAACGTGCGTTTCGGCGATCCTGAGTGCGAAGTGCTAATGCCGTTAATAGATGGCGATCTGGGCGAAATTTTATTAAACGCGGCAAAAGGCGATCTAAAACCCGTGAAGCTAAAAGACGAATTTGCCGTCGGAGTCGTGATGGCTAGTAGAAACTATCCTTTTTCAAACTCGCCTAGGGCTAAAATCAGCGTAAAAAG
>CAUQJU010000211.1:0-3438 GCA_963518005.1 uncultured Campylobacter sp. | reverse complement strand
TCCTAAAAATTTAGCCAGCAGATTAACGCCTACGTCGCCGCTACCGGCGCGCTCTTCATTTAGATAAAGGGCTGTTTTTTTAGCCTTTGGCGTGATTTCGCAGACGAATTCGTCAAAATTTGCTAACTCAAGTTTTGATTCGCCCTTAACGGCAGTGATTTTAGTTTCGGCGCCGTTTTGTTCTACGCTAAATTCGACATTTTGATTTTTTAAAAAACGGCTAATGTTTTCTTTTGGAGCGATAGAATTTACTAAAATCTCAAGCTTTTCGCGGATTTTTAGGCTCTCAAGCGCATTTTTCGTCCTGATGACGGGTTCTGGACAAGCTAAATTTCTACAATCGATTTGCATTAATTTTTCCTTAAAATTTATTACTTTCAACCTGAAGTCTAAGGAGAGATTTTATCTAAAAGATTTTAAATTTTGTATAAAAAGGCGAATTTCAGCCTAAGCTTTAAAATAAAAAAGGAGAAAAACTTCTCCTTTTTTATTATTTTAATTTCGTGTAAGTTTTTTCGTATTCAGATACGGGGATTTTGTTTTTAGAGATGAGTTCCTGATACCAGTAGTGGTGAAGTACGTAAACTTCTTCCTCTTCTTTATATCCAGTTACCATCGACCAGATAGCGCCGTGTATCGCGATAGCCGCCATATATATGTGTACTAGGAAAAATACGGCGCAAACTATACCAAGCACGTTGTGAATTAGCGCAGAAGCTCTTAAAACTTCGATTTGCGGTACGCCTAGCCAAGTAGCGACGTCAGGCGTTTTAAAATCTAAGAAGAACATCGCTGCGCCGGTTAGTATCATCACTATACCGCCCGGGATTGCTACCCAGTACCATGCTTTTTGACCGGCGTTAAATTTACCTGCAGGTACCGGTCGCTTAACTTTTGAAAGATACCCGCCTACGATCAGCATCCATCTGATGTCGTAGATCGTCGGTAGCATTCTTTTCGTCCAAGCTATCAGCATCGGTAATACGGATACCGCAAATATAATAGTAGCTAACCCGTGGATGTTTTTACAAAATCTAACGAAAGTTCCGCCGCCAAATTCCGCGCCCCACATCATGATGATACCGGTCGGTACCAGCACTATCCACGAGATCGCGGCTAGCCCGTGAGCTACGCGCTCTATTAAGCTAAATGCATAGACTTTATTCCCGTCGTGGCTAAAATGCTTCGGCCCGATAATCAAAAAATGCAAAGCAAATGCTCCAATCACGGCTAAAATCAGCGATAAAACGGCTATAGCGAAGTAGTCGTTACCCTGAATAAACGTAAAAATCGGTCCCAAACCGTCTTCGTAAGGCTTGATGTTTTCGATTCTACCGGCAGCCCAGATGTTGCTCTGATACTGGTTGGTGCTAGGACTCGCCTCGATAGCGAAGACCCAACAGGCGACAACCGAAAGCAAACTCAAAATTCTCGTCATGCTATCTCCCTTGTTTTTTATTCGTCCGCTCAAAGCCGCACGTAATTCGGCATCCAGCCAAAAGCTAAATTCGCGGATTTTCTTGAAATTATATCAAAAAATAGCGTAATGCAAGCTTAGCGCCGAAGCATCGCTTTTTTAGGCTGTTACGGCGTATTTTTATCAAAATCGAGGGCAAATTTATAATCCGCTATATTAATTCATTCATATAAGCTAGATTTTATTTATATTAATTTTAACTTTGTTTGGGATTAAATTTGCTGTAAATTCGGCGGCTGGTAATCCAAATTTTAAATTTATCGCTAAAAAGGTGCAGGTTTAGCAAACGCCCGCACGCCAGGCGCAAGCCAAATAAAAGATCGCCGCAAAATTTGGTTAAATTTACACCCCAAACGGCGCCTCAAAATATCAAATTTACACCCCAAAGGGCGCAGTTTTAGGCGTCAAATTTAGTTTCGCCTCTCGTATTCTTCAAAGCCGAATTCCCGCACGGCTACAAGTTCGCCGTTTTCTTTTAAAAGCAGCAAATCAGGCAGCTTGATGCCGTTAAAGGTCGTGTTTTTAACGATCGTGTAGTGGATCTGGTCCTCAAAGATCACCTTATCGCCCACGCTTAGCGGCGCGTCGAATTTATACTCCGGCTCGCCCGCGTCAAGCCCCACGATATCGCCCGCTAGACAGGTATTTCCGCCGAAACGGTAGATAAATTTACCGCCCTTGCTCTCGCCTCGCACCGCCGGTCGGTACGGCATCAGCACCGTGTCTGGCATATGCGCCTCGGCCGAGACATCCAGGATGGCTATGGTTTTTTCGTTTTGCACGAAATCAAGCACCGAAGCGGCTAAAAATCCCGTCTGCCAGCCCACCGCTTCGCCGGGCTCTATATAGACCTCGACGCCGTATTTTGCGCGGAAGCTTTTGATCAAATTTATGAGCAGATCTACGTCGTAGCCCTCTTTTGTCACGTGATGTCCGCCGCCGAAATTTACCCACTTCATACGCGGGATAAACTCGCCGAATTTCTCCTCAAACGCCATCAGCACGGTCTCCAGACTCTGCGCGCTCTCCTCGCAAAGCGCGTGAAAATGTAGTCCCGTAATACCATCAAGCGCGTTCGCGTCAAAATTTGCGCGAGTGATGCCCAGGCGGCTATAGCGACCGCACGGGTTATAAGCGTCAGTCGGCGCGACGGAGAGCTCGGGATTTACGCGAAGGCCGCAGGTAACGCCCACGGCTAGGGCTTTTTGCTTAAATTTAGCCCACTGCGCAAAGGAATTAAAAACCACGTGTTTTGAGAGAGCTAGCACCTCATCTATATCCTCGTCTTTAAATGCCGGAGAATACGTGTGAATCTCGCCGCTAGCGTATTTTGCGGCAAATTTAGCCTCGTGTAGGCCGCTGCAAGTCGCGCCGTCTAGGTATTCGCCGACAAGCCCCATCACGCCGCTAAACGCAAAGCCTTTTAGGGCGACTAGCACCTTCGCGCCGCTTTCATACTTGACGCGTTTTAAAATTTCTAAATTTTTGCGCACCTTGGCCTCTTCGCAGACGTAGGCGGGCGTTTTTATTTTGCTTAATATTTCGTTCATTACGGCTGTTTTGTTTAAAATTTGACGTAAGTATATATAAATATTTTTTTAAGTAAAATAAAGAAAAAAATTTAATTTAAAAGGCGAATTTATGGTAGAAATCGAGTTTTTGGGCCCAATCAAAATGGAGAATTTAAAGCTAGAAGCGGCAAATTTAAGCGAAGTAAAAGAAAAACTAGGCGAATACGCGCAGCTTAAAGAGTGGCTAAAAATCTGCGCCGTCGCCGTAAACGACGAGATCGCGAGCTCTCTTGACGCGCCGCTAAAAGACGGGGATAAAATTTCAATTTTACCGCCGGTTTGCGGAGGCTGATATGCAGATTTTTGAAGGAAGCCTCAACGCCAAGGCGATCACAAACGCCTGGTACGACGAGTTTAAAGACAAAAACTGCGGCGCTCTCATCACGTTTA
>CAUQJU010000210.1:0-3440 GCA_963518005.1 uncultured Campylobacter sp. | reverse complement strand
TCCCAAAGTCTGGATAGCGCAGATAAAATACTACCTGTTTTTAGGCCCGCACCCGCATCTAAAGGGCGTTTATAACCCGCTTCAGTTTGCGTCGTATTTTTTCTTTTATTTGGTGCTTTTTCTGATCTGCCTAACGGGCCTCGTGCTCTACGTCCACGTCTATCACGAGGGGCTTGGCGGGCTACTTTACGAGCCGATGAGGCAGTGCGAGGAGCTCATGGGAGGTCTAGCTAACATCCGCACGGTACATCACGTCTGCATGTGGGTCATCATCGTTTTTGTAGTCATTCACGTGTATATGGCGGTATTTAACGCAGTAAAAGGCAAAAACGGAGCTATGGACACGATTATTAGCGGCTACAAATACGTAAAAGACGAGCACTGATGCGCGTTTTAGTGCTTGGTATCGGCAACGTGATGTTTGGCGATGAAGGCGTGGGAGTGCATTTTGTCAAAATGATGGAGCGAAACTATAAATTTAGCCCTAAAAACGGGGCTAAATTTGACTCTGCTTTAAATTTGGACGATAAATTTGACGCGTCAAATTTGGAAGGCGTGAACTCAAATTTGAGCGGCTACCTTGCTCGCCTCGATGACTCCAAATTTAGCGCCCGGCGCGCAAATTTGGAGCTAAAATTTATCGACGGCGGTACTCTAGCTATGGCACTAACGCCCCTTATCGCTAGCTCGGACGTTTTGATAGTCGCCGACTGCATCAGCGCCGAGGGCGGCGAGACGGGGGATGTGTATTTTTTCGGTTACGAGCAGATGCCGCCTGCCGTCTCGTGGAACGGCTCCGCGCACGAGGTCGAGATGCTAGAAACCTTGCGGCTTATGGAGCTTGCGGGCGATTTGCCGCAGACTAAAATTTTAGGTATCGTGCCAAAACGCATCGAGCCTATGAGTTTTGAGATCTCGGCTCAGGCGCAAGAGGGCGTAAATTTGATGGAAAAGACGCTTTTAAACGAGCTTTCGCGGCTTGGATTTAGCTACGAAAAGATCGCAAATTTTAGCGTCTGCGATATCGCTTTAGAGTTTTCAAAAAGGGGCGCGATATGATTTTAGCTTACGAGTTTGACTGCGCGAGCGAAAATTTCGCCTTTTTTCTTAAATTTTACGCGCAAAAAAGCGGACTAAATTTTAGCATTAAAAAACAGCGGGGCTTAACTACGCTTTACGTCAAGGGCACACAAGAGGAGCTTTTGGCGTTTTCGGATCTGCTTGCCAGCTCGCTGCCTCACAGCCTGTTTTTGCGCAGCTCAAAGGTCTACGCGAGCCAAAATTTACCGCAAGGCGAAACGAGCGAGCCGCAAAACGCCCTCTCAAACATCACGCCGCGCGTCGTTAGCGCTTATCTAAAAGGCGAGCTAAAAGAGTGCGAAAACGGCTTTTTTAGCGATGTTTGCGTTTTTACGGACGGCAAATTTACGCTCGTAACGAAGGCGAATTTTAACGAGCTTTTGAATTTTGCTTTTAAAAATTTAAGCGCGGGCGTGAGCGTTAAATTTAAAGATATTAGCGGCGAATTTGAAGCGTCAAATTTCACCGAGCTAAACGAAAATTTTAATCTTTTAATTCCGACAAATCTTAAAAACTTACCCAAAATTTTTATCGCAAACGAAGCCGAACAAGTAGCTCTAGCAAGCTACGAAAAGCCCGTCGTTACGCTAAAAACGACGGCGATTTACCGCGGCAACCACCCAAACTCGCCTAGGTTTTTTGACGTCTGCGCCGCTAGGGATATTTTCCTCTACGCGCTTTGCGACAAGCTTTTTAAAGCGGGCGTAAATTTTATCGCTTTTTTGGCGCAAAAGCCGCCGTTTAAGGCTACCGTGCTTGAAAACGGATATATTTTTAGCGGCTCTAGGATTTATTATTCGCGCGCAAATTTGAGCGAGGTAGAGGGCGCCGCGGATAAAAATCTAGCCGCTTTTAATCTCGCAAAAAAAGAATTTGACGAAGAGGGCGGGATAGCTAGGATTTTTTTAAGCAGGTTTAAAGACGATGAAGTTAAAATTTACCCCAAATTTGATGATTTTAACGTCTTAAATTTCGCCTTGCCCGCAAGCTTTGACGAGCTTTACGCGCAGATAAAGTGCGAGGAGGGCGGCAAGAGTTTGCTTCAAAATTACGGTGAAAGCTTTAGTTTGCCGCGCGGCGAGCTAAACGTACAAAACGGCTTTTTCGGGCTATTTTGCATGGTCGGAGCGCTGCTTGGATTTGATAGCGATGCGCAAAAAGCGGGCGAGATTTTACTGCAAAACGCGAGCGATTTTAACGGCGCAAAAGGGCCTAGGCTTGATTTTAAAATGCTAAACAAAACGCATTTTGACGTCGTTAAATTTGCTAGAAGCGGCATGAGCTTTAGGCTCGCTGGCGTCGATGCGAGGCTGCTTAGCTACGGATACGCCGAGTCGTTAGCATATTTTTTGAGCGATTTTTCGGACGCGATAAAGCAGGATTTTGACGTACGAAACGTACTGCTTTGTGGCTCGCTTTTTGAGAACAAAACGCTTGCAAATTTGACGTTAAAGCATCTAAAAACAGGCTTAAACGCCAAATTTAGCAAAGAGTTTTTGATTGAAGAGATGTTTTAAATATGAAATTTCAGGCTTAGTCCAAGGCGTCGGCTTTCGCCCTTTCGTTTATAATCTAGCCCTTAAATTCGGCCTTGCGGGCGAAATTTACAACGACGACGAGGGCGTGAAGCTAACGCTTTGCGGTCCACGCGAGCAGATAGAAAAATTTGAAAAAGCGTTGCATGAGGAGCTGCCCAGCCTCGCTCGTATCGACGAGATGAGAAAAACCGAGCTAGAGGGTGCGAAATTTGACGAGTTTAAGATAGTCGCCTCAAAATCAGCCAAAAAACACGCGCCCATCTTGCCCGATTTTGCCCTCTGCCAAGACTGCGAGCGCGAGTTTTACGATACCACAGACCCGAGGTAAAAATATCCTTTTATCAACATCACCAACTGCGGCCCGAGGTTTTCGATTATCGAGTCGCTGCCTTACGACCGCGCAAACACGACGATGAACTCGTTTAAGATGTGCGAATTTTGCGGCGGCGAATACAAAAATCCGCTAAATCGCCGCTATCATGCCCAGCCCGTCTCCTGCCCAAACTGCGGGCCTAGGCTTGCTCTAAAAGATAAATTCGGACGTGTTTTGGCGCTGGATAACGATAGCGCAAAGCAGGCCGCGCGTCTCATAAACGAGGGTAAAATTTTAGCCGTAAAAGGGCTTGGCGGATTTCATCTGATGTGCCGTTTAAAGGATGATACGGTGAGGCTTTTAAGAGAGCGAAAAAAGCGCCCTAGAAAGCCATTTGCCGTGATGTGCAAGGACGTTTCGCGCGCTAAAAAATACGCACGAATTTCGCCCGAAGAAGAGCGGCTTTTAAGCTCAAATTTAAAACCGATCGTCGTTTTGCAAAGCTTGCC
>CAUQJU010000209.1:0-3441 GCA_963518005.1 uncultured Campylobacter sp. | reverse complement strand
GCATAAACTCGAGCATGATTAGCCCCACGCCAGCAGCCAGCATCAAGTACGCGGGTATCATTTCGCCGCCCTAGCGCCCAAAAAGTCCTTTAAGACGCTTAAAGAGCCGATGAGCTCGGTCGCTTCGTAAGGGACTAAAATTTTATCTTTCGAGCCGTTTTTGGCTAGCTCGTTAAAGGCTCCTACGCGGTCGCGCGCGAGCAGGAACTCGGCAGCCTTGGCGTTTTGCGCCATGCTTTCGTTTATCATATCCATCGCCTCTTTTTGAGCCGTCGCTAGCGCGATTTGCTCGTATTTTTTCGCATCGGCCATACGCTCGATAGCTTCGGCTTGCAGGACTTTTTCTTGCTTTAGCGCCTCGGCGTTGCGGATGAGCGCCTCTTTTTCGGCCTGCGCTTTTAGCTCGATCGCGCGTTTTTCACGCTCGGCTTTCATCTGTAGATTCATCGCCTCTTCTATACCGTGCGGGACGGAGATCTCGGAAATTTCGACGCGCATGATCTTTACGCCCCAGTTATCGGCGGCGTCTCCGAGCGCTCTTTGCAATGCGGAGTTTAGGCGGTCGCGCGAGCTAAGCGTATCATCAAGGTTCATCGCACCTATCTCGCCTCTTAGCGTCGTCATGGCCAAATTTGCGATCGCGCGCTTGTAGCTGTCAACGTTGTACAGAGCCATTTTACCGTCTACGACCTTTAAAAACACGATGCCGTCGACGCTGATATTTACGTTATCTTTGGTGATGACTTGCTGCTTGGTTATATCTACCAGCTGCTCTCTAACGGTGATTTGCGCGCGGATCTGATCGACAAAAGGGATGATGATGTGAAATCCGCTGTCAAGCACCTTATGAAATTTACCCAAACGCTCGACGATGTAGATATCAGACTGCGAGATAATCTTGATACCGGCTTTTAAAAACAAGACCGCAAAGGCCAGCACGACCATGGCAAATACGATAAATGGGATGCTCTCTTCCATGACTACTCCTTAAAATATTTTTTATGATTTTAGCCGCTTTTTGCTAAAATTTCGCCATTTTAACTGAAAATTTTTAGTATAATTAGCCAAAATTTTAAGGATAAATCATGAAAAATATTTTATTTTTAGCCGCGGCTGCGATGATATTTGCGGGCTGTGCGACCGGCGGAAGCGCCGTAAATAACAAAAAATGCGGCGGTACGGAGGTTTTTGAAACGTGCGGCGCCGAGATAAACAAGGAAAATTTGATCGGCGTTTACGAGGCTAAGGTGTTTTGCGACGGATGTAGCGAAAACTCAAAAAGCACGCTAACGCTCAACGCGGACGGCACGTTTAAAATCGATACCGTTTATCAAAAAAAGATCGCGCAAAGAGAGCTGCAAAATGGCAAATACGAGATAGAGGGCAACACCCTAAGAGTGACGAATCAATACCGCGAAAAGCTAAATTTCGAGATTAGCGGCGATACGCTACGCCAGATCAGCAACCAAAACAGCTTTATTAAAGAAAACTTCGCCCAGGAGCGCATCTACAAAAAAGTAGAAGCCAACTAAGCGGCAAATTTACCGCTCAAATTTAACCCAAAGCCCAAAATGAGTAAATTTATCAACCTACTAAAAACGCAACCCGTTTTCGCGCGCCTCTCGCTCATACAACTGATTTGTTATTTCGGCGTTTGGTTCTCGCACACGGGCATTTTCACGCTACTTATCGAGCTTGACGCGCCCGTTTGGGCTATCACGGCGGCGGCAGCGCTTGCTTTCGTGCCGGGCGTGCTACTATCGCCTTTTAGCGGTATTGTAGTGGATAAATTTAGCCCAAAACCTATGCTAATAGCGCTCACGGTCGTAGAGATGGCGACGGTTTTTATGCTCGTTTTTATCGATAAGCTCTCCTTGATGTGGCTGCTATTTGCGATAATATTTATCAGAGTCGGGGCCGGCGGAACGTATTTTCAGGTCGAGATGAGCCTTTTTCCCAAAATTTTAAACAAAGACGAGATAAAAACCGCAAACGAGATCCACTCGCTCATCTGGGCGTTTTCATACACTGCAGGTATGGGGCTAGCGGGCATTTATATCCATTTTTTCGGGATAAAAAGCGCCTTTTTGCTTGACTGCGCTCTTTACGGCGCGGCGCTCATCGTCCTGCTCAAAACAGATATCGCCGTGCGAGCCAAAAAAGGCGGCGAAAAAGTCCGCGAGATGCTAAAAAACGGCCTAAAATACGTAAAACAAAACCCGCTCATAGCGCACCTCATCATGCTGCACGCGGTTGTAGGCGTGACCAGCTACGACGCGCTCGTGGCGCTACTAGCCGACTATCCGTACGCAGGCCTGCTCTCGGCATCGCTCATCATCGGCTACATAAATGCCTGTCGCGCCGTCGCCCTCATCGTCGGCCCGCTCGTGCTTAGTAAATTCGTCTCAAACTCCAACCTAGTCTATATCTACGTCGGGCATGGGCTTGGCGTCATCGCGTGGAGCACGCTACAGTTTAACTTTTATATCGGATTTATCGGGATTTTTTGCGCGGGATTTTTCACCTCGACTCTTTGGAGCTACACCTACACGCTCATCCAGCAAAAGTGCGATCCGGCGTTTTACGGCCGCATCATCGCCTATAACGATATGGTTTATCTAGGCGTCGCGGCGGTGATTTCTAGCGGCATAGGACTTCTTTTTGAGCTAGGACTTAGCCTCTGGCTGATCACGGCGCTAATAGGCTGTATGTTTTTTGCCGGAGCGATTTATTGGATATTCGTGCGTAAAATTTACAGAGACGAGCTAGCGTAAATTTGCTTTGTGAAGCGGGTTTAGTAAGCGGCAAATTTAATAAAATTTGACCAAATAAATTTGCCGTCCGCATCAAAAACGTAGCAGTCTCGGCACGTCAAATTTATCAATCAAATTTAACGGCAAATTTGAGCCGAATTTGACCTCAAATTTACCCCGCTCAGACCTTGGCGTAGTAAGTCGTTCCGTTTGAAATATGCTTTTTATAAAGCGTCGTAAACGGCACCAGATCGGCATGTCCGACGTAGAGCCTGCCGTGATCGCTCAAAATTTTATGAAAGCGCTCGACCGTTTTTAGCTTAAATTCCTCGTTAAAATAAATCATCATATTTCGCGAGAAAATGATGTCAAATTTACCGAGCTTAAAGATCGCGTCGTCAAAGATATTTGCCACGCTAAACTCGCATCTAGGCAGCATCTCGCGCTTGATTTCGTACTTGCCGTCGCGTTTTGTAAAGTAGATATTTTTTTGATTGTCATTTAGGCGGTGCAGTGAGCGCTCGCTATAAACGCCCTTTTTACAGCTATCGATGGCCTCGGAGTTTATGTCGATACCCACGATGCTAACGCGGTTTACGTCGAGTAAATTTGAGTGCGCTAGCATACCTAGCGAGTACGCCTCATCACCCGTCGAGCACGGCGCGCACAGTATCCGCACGCTATCAAG
>CAUQJU010000208.1:0-3442 GCA_963518005.1 uncultured Campylobacter sp. | reverse complement strand
CTCCAAGCCTGCCCCTTCATCGCCTACGATTTCGCCGTATTCGCAGGGCAAGACGATTTTTCCTTGCGCGTTTGCTAGGCCGAACTTTCCGTTTTTTTCGAGCGTAAAAAACTCGGGCAAGCACCAAAGGTTATCGTAAACGCAGGGCAAAACCTCCTCGCCGCTTGAGTTTATCAGCCCCCATTTTTTGCTTTTACCGCAAATCGCAGCCAGACCGCCATTTGAAAACTCGCCGATAAAGTCGTATTCTAGTCCGTTATCTCGCATTTATTTCCTTTAAATTTAGCTCGCGCAAAGCCCTCGCACGCCCAATTTTCAAGTCTTTTTAGAGTCGCGACGCGTATTAAAACGCCAAACGCGCCGCAAGCGCGGTTTAACGGCGATGCGCAGAGTAGCAAAACCTACAAGCTTTTGCGACAAAGGCTAATTTTTATTTTTGCGCTACGGCTAGGATTTGATCTGATTTTCGGTACCGGCGAGTAGGCAAAGCGCCCTAAATTTAGCCTAAAAATCCCCGCATCATATACGCGCCTGCCGCACCCGCATCCTTGACCTTGCTTAAATTTTCAAAATTTATCCCGCCGATAGCGTAGGTTTTTATGCTTAATTTCTCGCAAATCTCCCGCAAAAATTTAAGCCCCCTGCCTCGCTCTGGCGCGTGAGACGGCGTATCAAAAATATGCCCCGCCACGACGTAGTCGGCACCGAGATCCTGCGCCGCTAGAGCATGGTCTAAAGAGTGCACCGAAACGCCGATTTTGAGATTTTGCGTCAAATTCGGCGTGCAAATGCCGCTAATCTCATCTTTATCCGCACGGACGCTACCTGATTTTACCAAATTTAAATCCGATAAATTTACAGCCCGCTTGCCGCCTGACGCCATAAATTTAGCAAAAGGCAGATGCAGTTCGCCCATGCCGAGCTTGCTTGCGGCGCTTGCGTGAGTATGCAAAACGAGCCGCGCGCCGGAATCGCACTCGGCGATAATTTCAAGCGTTTTGCGGACTAAATTTTCGTATTCGTGCTCTGGCAAATCGCTCTCTCTGAGCAAAATTTTATCCGCCTTACCGCCCTGCGCTACGCGCCTAACGTCCGCGAAAAAATCCTCGCTCAATCGGCGGTTCGTCACCCAAACGAGCTCAAATTTGTCAAATTCCATCGCCCCTACTCCAAAAGCCAAATTTTACGCCCGCAAAACGCGCGACCGATAGCCGACCGACCTCAAACGTAAATATGCTCGCTCATCACGGGCTGCAAATTTAGTCCTCGCACGGCGCCCAGTATCTCCTCGACCGAGCGCGCGTCGCTGATCTCAAACTGCTCGTCGCCTTTTTTGGCTTTATCCGAGTGCGTCCCCACGCCAGTGCTAACGCCGGCTGAAATTTTGTTTGCGGCGACTGCGATGACGCCGTCTCGAAAGCGCGCCGACTCGCGCGTGGAGATCGTGATATTTGCGTACGGCAAAAAAAGACGGTACGCGCAGATGACCTGAAACAGCGCTCTCTCATCGACGTCTCGCGGGCCGACGTGGGCCTTGTTTATCGCAGGTCGCAGGCGCGGGCAAGATAGCGCGATCTCGGCGTGCGGGTACTTTTGCTGTATAAAATGCGCGTGCAGCGCGGTGGCTAGCGCGTCTTTTCTAAAGTCGTCAAGCCCCAAAAGCGCAGCAAATCCGACGCTGCGCATACCGCCCATGAGAGCGCGCTCCTGGGCGTGGAAGCGGTAAGCAAACGAGCGCTTGACGCCGCCTAGGTGAAATTTCGCATACGCCGACGGGTCGTAAGTTTCTTGAAAAACCACGACGTAGTCCGCGCCGCAACCGTGCAAAAACGCGTATTCGTCGGCATTTAGCGGATATATCTCGACGCCGACGTTGCTAAAAAGCCTAGACGCCTCTTTGCAAACCTCGCCGATATAGCCCAGGTCGCTTTTTTTCGCGCTTTCGCCGGTTAGGATAAGCACGTCTTTTAGGCCGCTTTTTGCGATATTTGCTAGCTCCGTCGCCGCCTCGTCCGCCTTTAGCCGTACGCGAGAGATCTTGTTTCGCGAGCTAAAGCCGCAGTAGACGCAGTCGCTGTCGCAAAAATTTGAGATATAAAGCGGCGTAAAAAACTGTACCGAGTTGCCAAACTGCCTGCGCGTTCTATCTCGCGCCGCCTCCGCCATCTCGCCTAAAAATGCGCCCGCAGCGGGGCTTAGAAGCGCTTTTAGGCCCTCTACGCTTAGATTTTCTTCGCTTAGAGCGCGCTTTACGCCAAGCGCGTCAAATTTCTCGTAGTCGTAGCCCTCGCGCGCGGCTAACACACGCCGCATCAGCGTTTCGTCTATGCGCTGGGCGTCCGCCGCATACTCCATCACGTCTATATTTTTCAAATATTTCTCCGTTTTTTAGTCTAAATTTTAGCGATTTTTGCACTGCAAATTTGAGCCTAGATCGCGAGCTTGCTCGTATAAATTTGGCTCAAATTTGCAAGCTCGCCGTTACAAGGGATAAATTTATCGCGTTTGGCTCACTATTTTGAGTAAATTTATGCGGCGTTTGGCTAAATTTTACGACAAATCGGTAAATTTTAACGCGCCGATATCGCGATGCCTCATCAAATTTCGCTACAACCTCCGCCCAAAATGCTGCGCAACGTCAGGAAAATTTATCGCTCGTTTGTTCCGATAAAGCGAAGCGATGCCGACTTTAAACACTTCCGCTCCGCATTATTTTACAGGCAAGCTAAATCGGCGTAGTTTTCCTCGCGGTATAAATCAAAAAGGTAAATTTGACGACCCGTTTCGCTGCCGCTTCGCCGAATTTAAAATGCAAAGTTCATTAAATTTAGGCGGGTTTTACCGCAAAACCTACTAAAATACCGAGCAAATCGTGCCAAGCAAATAAATCCTAGCACGCCGCAAAATCATCGCAAACCAAATTTAAAGCCGCTTTTAGCCAAAATAAACCAAGCGCAAATTCGGCCGACTTTACTCCAAAAATCCCGTCAGCGGACTCGAAGCCCGCGCGCTTTCGCTTACATTGCCAAGCCCCGATAAATACGCCAGCCTGCCCGCCTGTATCGCTAGCGCAAAGGCTCGCGCCATCGTTTTTACGTCGCCGGCAGTCGCGATAGCGGTGTTTGCCATAACGGCCGCGCAGCCCATCTGCATCGCCTCGCACGCCTGCGCGGGAGTGCCGATACCCGCATCCACGATCACGGGCAGGTCTATCTCGGCGAGCAAAATTTTGATAAATTCGCGGGTACAAAGGCCTTTGTTCGTCCCGATAGGAGCGCCAAGCGGCATCACGCACGCAGCCCCCGCCGACGCCAGATCGCGCGCTACGTTTAGGTCCGGGTACATATAGGGCATCACGACAAAGCCCATGTTTGCGAGCTTTTCGGTCGCCTTTATCGTCTCGTAGTTATCAGGCAGCAGGTATTTGCTATCTCTGATGACC
>CAUQJU010000207.1:0-3446 GCA_963518005.1 uncultured Campylobacter sp. | reverse complement strand
GCGTGATAAAATATCGCGGCAAATCCGTGCCGCCGCGCCTGCTTTGCATCCTATAAACCGCGCAGTGTATCTGAAAATCGATGCCCTCGTCCACGAGTTCGTAAAACCGTTTTTGAAGTTTGCTCCAGCGTTTCATTTTTACCCTTTATTTCGTTTTTTAGGTTGATTAGCGCATCGGAGCGTATGATAGCACGCGGCTATAAAATACATCTTAATCTAAATATGAATTTTAACTAAACATTTTTAAAATACGGACGGGCGGGCGACGACACTAATTTCAGTCCTATTTAGCGGCTAAACGTATGCTGACTCTACTCGTCTTTAAAATCGACCGCTTTTAAAGCATAAATTTGACCTAGCTTTTTTAATAGCTTTTGCAGGATTTTGGGCAAAGCAGCTAAATTTACTCGCAATCTTTGCTTTCAAGCTTTACTCGAATCAACTCTTTAGCGCCCAAAAAATAGACAAAATCCACGCCGTCAGCTATCTCGCGTACGGCCTTTAACCGCGTATCCTCGCAAAATTCTTTTTTGAGTTCCTTTGTTTGCTCCTCTTTTAGCTCGGCGATATCTTTATCATTTAACGCGTTTTCATCCATTTCTAGCCCTTTACCAAGCGCATAATGATAAACAAAACGGCGGTTTTCGCAGACGATTTTTTCTAGCGTATTTATCTCGTCTAGTTTTCTCGGAAGATCTGAATTTAGTCGCGCCAGCATTTCTTTTACGTTTGATGCTTCGCATAAATTTTCTTTCATCTGCTCTTTTGTGTATTCTACTTTACTGCCTATAAAAACTTCTACGCCGATCCAGATCGCGACGGCAATGCCTAAGATAATAAATAAAAATTTGTTGAGTTTGTTTAGGTTTTGATTTAGTTTTTGCATATCCATTTTTGCTCCTTAAATTTAAGACGTTATCTTATCAAAAAAAACGAAAAATAAAAATTGAGATTTTGAGCGAAATTTGTTTTATTGCGATTTGGTAGAAACGATAAAATTTAATTAAAGTAAAGAATAAAGAAAAAGGAGCGGAAGCCGCCCCTGGGTATTATAAAGCAGCCTTTGCTTTTGAGGCTAGCTCGCTGAAAGCTTTTGCGTCATTCATAGCTAGATCGGCTAAGATTTTTCTATCAAGCTCGATATTTGCTTTTTTAAGTCCCGCGATAAAGCGAGAATAGCTAATGTCGTTTAGGCGGCACGCAGCATTGATGCGCACTATCCACAAGCGGCGGAAGTCGCGTTTCTTGCGGCGTCTGTCGCGGTAAGCATAGACCAAACTTCTTTCTAATTGCTCTTTAGCTTTTCTAAAGTGTTTGTGTCTAGCGCTGAAAAAACCTCTAGCTAGTTTTAAAACTTTTTTATGGCGTCTTCTTCTAACTACGCCTGTTTTTACTCTTGCCATATTTATCCTTTACAAATCGGCGCTCACTGAGTGAGTCTTGCCCCAAATTCGGGGGAGTTTGGAATGACTTTTCGTCAAAAACTTAAATTCCGAGCATCGCTTTGACGCTTGCGACATTTGTGCCGTCTACGTATTGAGGCGAGCGTAAATCTCTCTTGCGGTTGCGAGATTTTTTAGTCAAAATGTGGCTTCTAAAAGCAGAGCCTCTTTTGATCTTGTTTTTGCCCACTTTAAAACGTTTAGCAGCGCCGCGAACTGTCTTCATCTTAGGCATACTAATCCTTTTAAAATTTCTTTTACGCCTTACGCGTAAGAGTGGGATTATACCCAAAATTCCTTTAAGAAATTTAAATTTGACGTGGCGCGCGTCAAAACGCAAAACAAATTTACAATACAATCTTGAAAGTAGCTTAAATTTTAGATTTAATTAATATTTTTAGCCCTATAATTTCACTTAGATTTATTATCTCAAATCAAGGAGTAACGATGAAGATAAAGTTTCTCGCCTCTGCGGCGGTAATAAGCGCGATGTTTTGCTCAAATGCGCTTGCTTGCACGACTATTTTGGTTGGAGAGGGGGCCTCTGACGATGGCTCTATGTTGATAGCTAGGAGTGCCGATAGCAAGGCGATAAAGGCACAGGTATTTTTGATACATCCCAAAAAATCCAATCAAAAAGGCGTCCACAGCTCAAAGGCTCATGACGGGGCAAATGATTTTACGTATCCGCTACCAAAAGAGGGTATGAGATACACGACGATAGCAAACTCCCATACCAAGCTTCACGGCGCGGTCGGCTACAATGACGCTGGCGTTGGCATCAGCGGCACCGAGACCATATACGCTAAAGACGAACTGCTAAAAATCGATCCCTATAACGAAGCAACCGGCATCACGGAGGACGATATCCCCGATGTCTTGCTACCTAGGATGAAAAGCGCGGCCGAGGGCGTGAAGCTGCTCGGCGAGATCGTAGAAACTACGGGTGCGGGAGAGGGTTTTGGCGTAGTGTTCGTGGATAAAAACGAGCTTTGGTACTTTGAAACGGGCACCGGCCATCACTGGATGGCGGTTAAGCTACCTAAAGACGAATACTTCGTCTCCGCAAACCAAGGCAGACTACAAAACTACAAAGAAAACGATCCAAATTTCATGGGGTCGAAAAATTTAATCAAATTTGCCCAAGATAACGGCGCCTACGACCCGGCAAAAGACGGCGAATTTCAGTTTACGAAAGCCTACAGCAGGGACGACGAGAGGGATATGACCTACAACTATCCGCGCGTTTGCTGGGTGCAGCAGATGTTTAACCCCGAGCTAAAAGACAAGCAAGCCCTTGACGGCGGCAACTATCCGGTATTTTTAAAACCGGCTAAAAAGCTAAGTGTGCAGGATCTAAAAACAGCGCTCAGATCCCACTACGACGGCACGCCGTACGATAACTACGCGAGCAAAGACGAAAATCAAAAAAACATCTACCGCGCCGTGAGCGTCTTTAGAACCTACGAGTCGCACGTCATGCAGGTGCGCCCGTGGCTACCGCAAGAGATCGGCAGAGTGACCTACGTGGCGCTTGGTATGTCCGATCTTGGCGTTTATTTGCCGTATTACTATGGCCTCGACAAATTTATCGACGGCTACGACAAGGGCTCGTATAAGGCCGACGACGAGTCGATTTATTGGACGTATAGAAAGCTGCAAACTCTCGTGATGATGGATTACGATAAGTATTCGCCGGTAGTAAAAAAAGGCCTACAAAGAGTTTGAGGACGCGCTGGCGGTCAAACAGGCTAAATTTGAAGACGAATACGTCAAACTCTACAAAAAAGACAAAGCCAAAGCAAACAAGCTGCTAAACGAATTTTCGATAAACATGATGAAGGAAGCCAAGGCTTTAACTCGTAATCTGACTAACGAAATCTTCACGATGCTAACGGACGACACCGACGCCAAGCTAAAATCGCTAAACAAAGGCAAAAAAGACTAGGCAAGCTTACGAGGCGGGCTGCGGCCTGCCTTATTTGTTTTGCGATAGGCGCAGCT
>CAUQJU010000206.1:0-3450 GCA_963518005.1 uncultured Campylobacter sp. | reverse complement strand
TTACACACCCTTTTAAAAGTTATTCGCACTTCAAAAAATAGCCCATTAGCTCTTTTGCGCTTTGTAAATCACTAGGGCTATACTTTGGCTTTGTTGGCATCTTTTCAATGCACGCCACCGGCACATATACATCTTGATATTGCGTTTTTACGATTACTTCAGGTTTTGAAGCGCATCCAGCCATAAAAAACGCCACTATTAGGCTACTTATTGCCAGCTTCATTTAATAACCTTTCATAGAAATTAAGCTTTTCCTCGCAGGCGGCGTCCTTGACCGGTACTGCCACGCGCTCAACTTTTGTTATAACACGCTCTTTTATCTTAGCCTCGTCTTGTTTTGGCACACTTAGAGCTTTTAGGCTTACATTTACAAGCTCTATCTTTGCTTTGCAAGTTTGCAAATCTGCTGTTTTTACTGCATTGTCTGCCTTTTCTTGCGCCATCTTAGTTGTTAGCTCGTCGATTTTCTGCGTTGCGTTGTTATTTAGCCAGTAAAGCACGCCAACTACAAAGCTCAAAAATAAGATAGCCCCTATATAGAATTTATCGCTCATTTCGCACCCTTTTAAACGGACTTACACACCACACGCTCTTTAAAAATGCCTTGTCGTCTGGTTGTATAAACGTGGCTTTGTTATACTCGTTCATCTCTGCCACGTCCATAAGCTTCCAGCCTACATAAATACGACAATAAAAGCCACTTAAAAAGCTTTTGTAACGGATTGTTTTGAAAAGTCCAAAACGAGTGCGTCCATCCTTTAGCTTTAGCGTCACTTTGCAAAAGTCGCTTATTGCTCCGCCGTTGCTTGTTACTTTGATATTGCCTTGCACCCTTACGCTTGACGGCTCTATTTCGCTCACTTTTACGCCGTTTATTTTGCTTGAAAAGTAGCCGATACGGTTTCTATATAGCCACAAAAGACGCGCAAAATAGGACGTATTTTTGCCGTTTGGATAGTGCTCTTTTCGCCAGCCACTATCGCCGTTTATCGCCGAGTTTTCGCCATCGTAGTAGTCGTTTGCATCCTCAAAGTATCGTGCCCACTTTGGTAAGCGCTCACTTTGCTTATCGCAAAATAGTAGAGCGATAGGTACTACTATGTAGCCAAGTATCTCTAGCGGTAGCTCGACGGATATAATGGCTAGGATTTGCAAAAGCTCTTTAAATTTAAGCATTACTCATCCTTTTTATCTTTTGGTTTTTCTTGCTCTTTTTCTTTATATTTAGGGCATTTTGGGCAACCCTCCCAAGTGCAAGCGCCGTCTTTATCCAGCTTTGATGCGCAAATTTCGCACCTTTTTATTCTTATTCTCATTTTTTATCCTTTGGTCTAGTTTGAACCACATCTGTGAATTCGTCTTTGTCTAAGTACCAGAATGGTTTTTTACCGTCTGGGTATTGCATTTTGGCAAAGTCATCAGGATGTGTCGCCAAATGGCTAAACACTCTAAAAATGTTTGTCATGTTGCTATTGTCCCAGCCCTCGCATTTTCTAGCACGTAGAAAAATCACGATAGGGCAGAGTAAAACGCCTAAAATTAGCGACAATATGCAAATTAAAAGATAGCTCATTTTTCGCTCCTTATAAATGATCAGTCGGCGCTACCGTTACCGGCTCGCTCGTCGTGTTTAGGCGCTCACGCTCTGCAATCAATTCCTTATACTCCGCCCTTAAGCTTTCAAGCACGGCATTATTTCCGATAATCAAAGCATGGCGTATATAGTTTTCACACTCGGCGATCTCGGCTTCGATTTGGGTTATTTCTTGCTCTTGCTCGTTGACCTTTGGCTCTTTGTTTAGCCCTATCTCTTGCCCTAGCTCGGTTATCATTATGGCGTTGTTGTCATTGTCATAGTAAATTTCGCCGCGCTCGTCTTTGATTTGCTCCCACTTGCCATTATTAAAAATATTTGCAAAGCCAGCTTTTGGCGTTTTTGGTGCGGTTTGCGTAGCGTTTGGCGGCATTAGGTAGATCGTTTCGCTCTTACTGCTTGCTAGTGGGTCTATTTGAGCTTCTGCCTCGTATAGATATTCATTATTTTTGGTGTCATAAATATAAATTTTCATAAGTTGCTCCTAATACTTAATTAACACGACTACCGCCATATTGAGCGGTCTATTTTCGTTGGCTGTTGGGACAACCCGAGACGCAGAAAAATCTATGACATTGTCAAGATCATTTCGTATCCCATTTCCGGTAGATATACTCCCTTGTTTTGGAGCCTTTGCAAAAGCACCAGTGTAGTTGTATAGTGGAATATCTGTTTTTAGGCTGGCTACGATATTCCTTATTGCATCCCCTTGAGCTGTACCAAGCGGTGCGGCGTTGCCGCCTATTGACCTCATGAATTTGCCATCGGCAAAGTTTGGCAATAAGAATTTATCGCCACTTTTTCCATATGTGTATCCGATCACTGTAAAAAGCGCGGAGTATGCATTTTTGTCAAGGGCTGATCCGTCACAACGTAAAAAGCCATCTGGAGTATTTGTGTTTGAGCTGTATAAAAGATAGGCACCAGTTGGCAAGTTATCCTTTAATTCTGATTTTTTTACAAATAGATTGTCACACCATTTTTGAGTTGCCACAATATCCCAAATTGTCGCTTCGTTGGCTGGGTTTTTGTTTGTATTTTGGCTTTTTGCGATATAGATAATTCCATTTAGGCTCACAACTGCTCCGATCGGATACTCTAAATCCTTATCCCACTCGCCAACGCCTCGCTGTAATTGATAGGCTAGCGACTTATCCACGCGATTAAATGCGGCGTTAAAGTACTCCATAGGTGGGATAAAGCCTAAATTTTCGGTGACGCCCCAACCTCGTTTAATGTTTGGAAACTCTACTATTTCGCCATCTTTTGCGTCGCTAGCGAAAATCTCATTTTTTGGTTTTTCGTATATCATTACTTCTCCTTATATATTCTTGCAAACTTGCCAACACCAAAGGCTAGGTTGGCTTTATTTTGCTTGAAGCCAAAGCATTTTTTGTCAGCAATTAGTATTACGTTTAGCCCTACGCCTATTGGACGGGCTAAAATATCATTTTTAAAAATTAGATTTATTAAAAACTGCGTTGTCTTGGCATTTTTCAAGACTAAATTTAGGGTCATATCGTAATTGTCAAATATGAAGTTGCCAGCCCCTAATAAAAACTCTAGCGACTTGTAGCTATTCTCTAGTGTCCCAGTTTGGTAGTTTTTAATAATTTTTGCTTTTATTAAAAATCTATAATCGCTATCGTTGAGATAAAAACTACCTTTTAAAGAATTGCCTAAGCGATAAAATTCGCCCTTATTAAAACCTTGTTTTTTCTCGGTTTGGGTAAAGGCGAAAAAATCTTTTAATATTAGATTTTGTTGCTCCCTGCTTACACCTACGTGGCGACCGACTAAATCTAAAGCGTAACCGCTTGCCGTATCAATATTTAAAATTTCAGCTACTTTTATAG
>CAUQJU010000205.1:0-3470 GCA_963518005.1 uncultured Campylobacter sp. | reverse complement strand
TTCGTAAGAAAATCAAGTAAAATAAAAGTTTACGTTGGATACAATAGTAAATATTTTTTCAAAGGAGTAAAAATGGCACAGCCGGCGTATATCAGAATAGAAGGCTCTTCGCAAGGCCTAATTTCAAGCGGAGCATCTACGGAAACCAGTATAGGCAACCGTTATCAGTCGGGACACGAAGATGAAATCATGGCGCAGGAAGTATCTCATATAGTAAACGTCCCTGTAGATCCGCAAAGCGGTCAGCCTTCGGGACAAAGAGTACATAAACCTTTTGTTTTTACGTCATCGCTAAACAAGGCGGTTCCGCTACTTTACAATGCGCTAACTAGCGGAGAGAGACTAAACAACGTAGAAGTTCACTGGTTTAGAACATCTACTAGCGGCGGTGCGGAGCACTATTTTACCACTAAGCTAGAAGATGCGATAATAACCGACATAACCCTAATCATGCCAAATGCTCAGGATAAAAACAACAACGATAAGACGGAGTTGTTTAAGGTCTCTATGAACTATAGAAAGATAACATGGGAGCACGTTGCGGCAGGAACCAGCGGAAGCGACGACTGGAGAGAAAACTCAAGAAGCTAAGCTAAATTTAGGAGGCTTGCCTTGCAAGTCTCTTACTATATTTATAATCACCCTTTAAAACGGTAATTATAAATATAGTATGATAAATTTAAAGACTATTAAAGGCTATGGTGTATTTATAAAATTAGATAAATTTGATCTATCATAAAACGCTTTGCATTGCCGCCATATTAAAACGTTTTAAAATTTAAGTCGGCCGCATAGACTAAGCGTGAAAGAATACAAATTTGAGCTATTAAGAGTACAGGAACGATACGCATGGATTCACAAAAACCGATTTCGTATGCAAATTTGACTATAAACGGACAGATTTTTACCGTAACGAAGGCTACGATAAAAGAGAGCTTGGAAGAGATATTTTTCGCAGAGTGCGAAGGATACTGCGAAAGTATAGAAAGTCCGCTTGTTCAAAGCTTAAATTCTACTCTTTCAAATGATCCGGACGGATATAAATTCCTAGACAAGCAAGCCGTTTTAAAAATAAAAAAGATAGCATTGCAAAACGCAAGCGATAAAAGCTCCGTTAGCTTACCCGGTAGCCAAGATACGGACGAATCGGTATATAACGGAATAATATCCGAAGTGGGATATATAGGAACGTCAAATACCGGGGGCTATAAAAGCTCTATTTCTCAAAAGTATTTTTTTAAATTCGTTTTAAGCTCTCCTCTCTTTAGGCTATCGATAAATTCGGCAAATAGAATTTTTACCGATCAGACCATAATAGACGTCGTAAAAGAGATTTTAAAATTTTACCGAACCTCGCTGATAAAAGAGGTTGATTTTTCTAATATAAAAAACTCTTACGAGCCAAGAGAGTATATCTCGCAATACAATGAAAGCGATTTAAATTTCTTGCAAAGGATTTGCTTTAATAACGGTATATATTTTTATGAGGACGATAAAAAGATATATTTTTACGATACCGTAACTATTTCCGGTCTTAAGCCGGCAAGTCAAGACGGCGCGACTTTAAACGCTCCTTCTAGCTTTAGAGAGGTAAACTTTAATCCAAATATCAACAACGCGCTAAAACAAGAGTGCATAAAAGCTATAAATAAGACTGAAATTTTAAACGCCAACAACTTTTCTTATTCTTCGCAAAACACTATGTATCCCACCGTTTTAGATACGGTAAATTCCAAACAAAACGAGAAGACTAAATACAATGCGCACTTTCATTTAGGTCAGTATTCTTTTACGCAGCAAGAGTCTTTAAATATCCCTACGGAGCTAAAAAGGCGTAGATCTATTTTAAATTTAAATACCTATATAGCAGATTCTAACGTATTTGGTTTGAAGTTAAATAACGGGGTGTCTTTAAGCTATGATCCCTCTGCCTTAAAAAACGATACTAAATTTGATTTTAAAGTCATAGCCCTCGTTCAAAATTTCGTAGACGAGACGAATTTGGAAAATAGACTAGATACTAGCGATATAGTCCCAATCTCCGGCAAAAGCTTCTCGACATCTTATAGCAATCAAATAATAATGCTTCCTTCTAGTACCGTATACGTGCCAAACTTTAAAACAAAGCCTAGATCCCCGGAAGTAACCTTGGGAGTAGTTATAGGAAACAACGGCATAGACGACGAAAAAAATACCATCCATACCGATGAACACGGCCGCGTAAAAGTAAGAATCAATGCCTTTTCTTCCCAGGAGACGGTGGATAATTGTTTTAACCCAAAGGGCATCAACACAACAAATACCAAAGACTACTCTCATAGCGCTTATTTAAGAGTAATGACGCCTATAGCTAGTAGCGATTCGGGGTTTTTTGCTATACCTAGGATAGGCGACGAAGTCGTAGTGTCGTTTCTAGAAGGGGATATAGATAAGCCTATGGTTAGCGCTAGTTTATATAACGCCTACAATCCTCAGCTGCCAAATTTACCTAGCGATTACCATCAAACTACGTTAAGCTCAAAAACCATAGGCGTAAACGAAGGCGGTAGAAATGAATTTACTTTTTCAAATTTGAAAGACAAAGAGCATATTTATTTAAAAGCCCAGAAAGATTACGGCGAACTCATACAGCATGATTTTACCCAAACCATACTAAACGATAAGTCCTCAAAAGTCCTAGGAACCTACACCGAAAGAATACAAGAAGCTCACGTACAAACCATAGACCTAGCCAAAAACGTAAACGTAGGGGCGGAATATCTCACAACGGTAGGCCTTAGCAAAGATACGGTGGTGGGACTATCAAACACGGTAAACGTAGGGGTAGATAACAAAATAAGAGTCGGCCAAGATAGCTCAGAGTATGTAGGAAACGATAAAAATGTCGAAATAAAAGGAAATTTAGATACTATCATCTATCAAAACGAAAACAGAACCGTCAAAGAAGATAAAAAAGACGTGATCGAAGGCAGTTATGAGATGAGCTCTTCAAAGGGAATAAACAAATACACCCAAGAGCACATAGTTCTCCAAGCCGACAACTATATAGATATAAAATCCAAGTCAAATTTAACCACCAACACAGACTCTCAGCACACGGAAGTCGCGGATTCTAAATTTTCGGACATTAAGTCAAACTACGAGGTGGATGCGGGTAATCAAATCTTGCATCAAGTCGGCAACGCTCAAATACAGATAACGTCAAATAACGTAATTATTAGAGCCGGCGGGGTAGAAGCGATATTTGATCAACGAGGCATAACCGTCATAGGAGGAGAAGTAAGGGCGGAGTAAGGCGCATCTCTCATAGATATCATACAATATTTGCAAGGCCTTACCCGGGCGCTGATCGTTTTTATCTTTATAGCTTAGAGATATTACTGCGGTATCTGAGCGTTTATGTATATCTTTGGTAGTATGGGTTTTACTTAGGTCGTTTGAATATATTATGAGCTTGGTATCTTTTTTGT
>CAUQJU010000204.1:0-3471 GCA_963518005.1 uncultured Campylobacter sp. | reverse complement strand
GTCCAAGGCTGGGCGGCACAGGCTAGCTACGATATGCCGTGGGTCAAAGGGCTAAGCGCAAGCGTCACCTACACGGATCTTGAGAGAAAGAACTTTGATACTAGAGGTGCGGTTAAAAAGACCGATAACAACGAGCTTTGGCTACAACTCGGATATAAATTTAACCTTCTAAACTAGCTTTTAGTCACGCGGACGCAAATTTGACGCGTCCGCTACCCTTTTTTATCTGATTTTTGCGTTTGGGGCGTAAATTTAGCCTCGTAAACCCGCATAAATTTGACGTAAGCCATAAATTTAATTTTGGAGTTTAAAACGCCTTTTCGCGGCGCTAAAACGCGTGCGCCCGCGGTTTACCCGCCGAAAATAAACTCAAATAGGACGCGACGCGAAGTTTTTGCTTCCGTTTAGTATTTTGGGAGTATTTTTGAATGTATTTTAAATTTTTTCGTTTAATTTTATAAATTTATCTCGAGCGGTTTTTAGTTGCCGCGAGTTTTGTTTAGAGCGCGGATTTACTCAGCGTTTAAATTTACGAAAAACCGAAAATCTACCGAGCCATTTTTTGATACGGTTTTAAGGCGTTTTGCAAGCTACGCACCACAAACCGCTTCTTGTTCGTGCGTTTTGCCGCATTAAATTTAAACAAACGCAAACCGAGTCAAATTTAACCCTCGCGCTGTATTTACGGGTTTAATTTTTGCGTTTTTCGGCGCGGATTTAGCCTTAAAAGATCCGCGCAAATTTAACGAGAGCGGCGAATTTACGTTTTGTTTTTCGGCGCTTAGGCTGCGAGTTTCGAGCAAATCTACTGCGCTCTTGCGACTATGGCTAAATTTGCTTTAAAGCTCGCCTGCGGTTTAAATTTATGCGCCCGGTTTAATCCGCTTGCGACGCTTATGGATTAAATTTATGCAAAATACGCGGTAAATTTAATATAAGAATTAGCCCCATTTAGCTACGCTGAATTTAAAATCGCTTAAAATTGATACAAAATCAAATTTGCGCCGCAAATGCAGCAATCAAAATCAGCCCGCGCCCGCATAAATTTAATCCGTTTGCAAACGCGCGAAATTCGGTCTAAATTTAACTTAAAGTCGCAAACTAATTTTCCAAACTTTTCTTATGTTTTCTTATCTTTTTTATCGCCCAGTCGTAGTGTGATGAGGTACTGCCGGTGACGTAGGCGGCGAGATTTAGATTGCCCGTGAAGTTAAAATATCCGCGCACAAAAAGCTCCTCATCGCTAAAATTTGCCGTAAGCTGCATTGCTTTTTCGTGTGTTTGCGCTAGCAGAGCTTTAGCCTCGCAAAGCGGGGTATCTTGGTGCCTACGCCAAATTTGCACATTCATCTGCGGGTAGGTTTTCCAGTTGTACGGCTCGGGTAAAAACGAAGTTCGCTCACCGCTTAAGTTTTTTTGGATGAAATTTATCAAAAGCAAGTGCCACTCGTAAAGGTGCGCAAGTACGTCTCGGACGCATTTATCTCTATCCTCGAAGTCAAATTTGGCCTCTTGCTGCGCCTCATTCATGCTCTCAACTAGCGACAAAAGCTTTTTAAAATTTGCCTCCGAAGCGTTTAGCAGGTCTATTTTATTCGTTGGTCGCGGCATGTTTTTCCTTTAAATTTGCTTTACGTAACTGCGGCAAATTAGCTAAATTTTATGCCGACTTTTTAAATTTCCCATTAAAGACGCGGGGGTTGGCAAGTGAAATCGGCTCCATTTTTCGGCGTTAAATTTGCGCTAGCTAAAACGGCGCGCGCTTTGTTAAATTCTTACCCGGCTCACGCTACCGGCGGCGATTATGCATGCCTCGCGCAAAACCGCTTTGCGCGAGAAACGGCAGCAAAAAATGCGTAAATTTCTCTCTAGCTGCTAAAATTTAGCCGAAAATTAAGCCTAACTGAAGCTCGCAATCGCCGCATTTATCGCTAGCCGCAACGCAAACAAACCCTAGCGCTTTTCCTCGATTTTTAGGCTTCCGTCCTCTATCGCGCCTAAAATTTCTCGCGCAAATTTGTCGTTTGGACGAAAATCTAAGTATTTTTGTAGATAAGACTTAGCGCAAATCTCGTCTTTTTGCATCAAACAAATTATAGCAAGTCCCATATTTGAGCGCTTTTGTCCTAGTTTTAAAGCGACTCGTTTTTAGCCTCGCTTAGCCGCCCGCTATTTGCTAAAAAATCGCCGAATTCGGCATGTATCTCGCCGTCGTTTGGACGATGCGCCAATAAATTTTTATACGCCGCATCCGCCTTTTGCGCCGCGCCCGCGATGTCAAAGTTATGCTCCATCGTAAAAATCCTAGCCTGCGAAAGCTCAAAATACGCCCGTGCATCCTCGTCTAAATTTGCCGCTAGGCTCTGCTCTTTTAAAAACGCAAAGGCCTTATCTAGCGTCTGCAAATCGCTAGATGCGCGCTCTTGGTCGCTTTGCGAATCAAAAGCTAGCGGATACTGACGCGCATGCGCCCACAGCTCTTCCACCGCGCTAAAAATGCCGCCGATGTCGATGCTTTGTTTGCCGCTAGCGTCCTTTTTTAGCATCGCCGCATGGTCGTAAGGTCTATAAGGCGCGGCAAGACTCACGCTATAAATGAGCGCCAGCGCACAGATAAATTTAAAAATCATTTTATTTCCTTTAAATCAAAATCAGGTATAGATTTTACGGTAAAAATACTTAAATTTTAGCCGCTTGCGCCTGCTTGGACGGTTTTTGCAAAGACTAGGCGCCGTAAATTTAGCCGCCTATCGCCAAGCCGGCAAAACGAGTAAAATTTATACGCCAGCTTACTAAAACCGCGCCAAGACGCAACATTTACTACCCGCTCATTTTTGGTTTCATTTTCTAGCGGCGTTTTGATTTCTGCGCGCCAAATAGGTGCCGCGATCTCAAATCTACTAGACGGCTCCTTGCGAGCTAGCATGGATAGCCGTAGTTAATCTGCTGCGTTTCGTTCCGATTTGTTTGCGGCACGCTAATGCGCGGCAAACCGTTCATAGCTAGCGATAATGCAGCGACTAGTCGCGCTGCAGATTCGCTTTTATCCGTAAACGTAGCATTGATCGCTTAAGTTTACATAGCGCAAGCATGCGGCTTTGTTTAGGCAAAATCTTTTTTAAACACAAATAAGGCTTATGATAGCGGCGCCGTTTTATTTTTTGGGCGTTAGCGCTTGCGTCAGCGCTTTGACAAGCGAGCCGGCTACGGATTTAGCGCTACTTAAAACGATAACGAATAGCTACGCCGAAGCGCAAATTTAAGCCCGCGCTTAATCTTAGCAAGCCTACCTCAAATACCTTAATCCAAACAAAGCAGCCTACGAATAGGCAAATTTGTGCGGCGATTTTATAAATTTGACACCAAGGCGCGGCCCGCATGATATTTTGCGGGTTCGATACGGCGGCTTAATTTTTATCAAAACGCCGTTTTGCCGTACGAGCGCTATCGCTAAACTGATGAAAATAACCC
>CAUQJU010000203.1:0-3471 GCA_963518005.1 uncultured Campylobacter sp. | reverse complement strand
ACCCAGCGAGGTTAGCAGATCCTCGACGTAAATGCTGCCGATAACTTCTTTTAGCGCGTCAAGCACGTACGCTTCGTTATCCGCGACGTCGCGCCCCTCTAGACGCAGGCTCACGCTTACTTTTTTGATCGAGCTTTTAGCGTCTCTGGAGTACAGATCGGTTTCAAAGTTGTCGATATTTAACGTCTCGGCAAAGGCCATAACCGCGGCAAAAGCCAGCGCAAAAATCTTTTTCATACGTCTTCCTTAATGTTTTCAAATTTGTTTTCAAGATAGAATTTCTCGACCTCTTCGTCTATTTTAACGACGCTTTGCAAATACTCTCTAAACGGCCGACTTTTGCCGTAAAATATCCTAAGCTTTTTGGGATCGATCGCCCGCGATAGCGCGACGTAGAGCTGCCCGTTGGCAAAGATGTGATTTAGGTCGCAGACTAAATTTTCGATGCTCATGCCTTGGGATTTATGGATCGTGATCGCGTAGGCTAGCTTTAGTGGAAACTGCGTCAAAGACGCCCTCGCGCGCTCCTGCAAATGCTCGCCCTCCATCACAAACTCGCTCATGTCAAATCTCGCGCGCTCCACCTCGACGATCTCGCCGTCAGCTTTTTGCACGATGACGCTTTTTATCTCGCCACCTTCTTTTAAAATTTGCATTATCTGCCCGCGCTCGCCGTTATAATACTCGCTCCATTTATTTACCGTAAATATAACTTTCGCGCCGATTTTTATATTTAAAATTTCAGGCGCGTAGAGATTTGAGATCCAGCGATCCAGCGCGTTTTCGTTTAAATTTTCATCGTAAATTTCCACTAGCGCCTCGGCTCTTTCAAGCGGTGCGGGTAGTTTAGAAAGCATATTGTTATTTAGCTCGTCGGCTTCGTAGTTTCGTCCAAAAAGCACGCTCGTATCGTCATCTACCTGCACGCTTGGCACGCGTAAATTTTCTATATAGCTAAACACCTCTTCGCTCAGCCGTCCGACGCGAAGCATGGATAAGATATCGTAAAATTTCTTATCCTTCGTGCGTTTTGAGACGACTAGTTCGATATTTTTAAACTCAAATTCATGCCACGAGCTAGAGTTAAAAGCGTAAAGAAATTTAAACAGCGAGCCACCGTCTTCGCCGTTTTTTCGCACTGGCGGCAGCTGATAAAAGTCGCCTACGAGCATCACGCGCCCGACGAATTTTGAGCTCATCAAGCGGTAGTAAATCATATCCATCAGCCCCGCGCTGATCATCGAGATCTCGTCTATCACGATGAGATCGCAGACGTCGAGCATCTTTTTTAGTTCGCCAAGTTTCCCGCGCTGTTTGCGGTCGTAGCCGCGCAGCTCCTCGAGGTTTGAGCAAATGCCGAATTTAAAAAAACTATGCACGCTCACTCCGCCGACGTTTACTGCCGCGATGCCGGTGCTGCCGAGCACGACGACGTTTTTTAGCTCGCTTTTATAGTGCTTGATGACCGCTTGCGTGAGGTGGCTTTTACCCACGCCGCCGCGCCCGGTGAGAAAAACGTTTGATTTTTTTAAGATGTCTAGCAGCTGGTTTAACACAAATTTCCCTAATTTTTTGTAAAATTATAGCTTATTTTTAAGGAGCTAGATTGAAATTTTATAAATTTATATTTTCCGTAGCGACGGCGTTAGCGATGCTGGGCGGCTGCGCGTCGTCAAAAGATACCCAGAGCGCGGTAAATTTACCCGATCAAGGCACTAACGCCGCGCCCGCAAACGACATGCCAGAGGAGAGCTCGGACGAAAATTTAGGCCACATCAGTTATCTAAAATTTGACGTCGATCAAAATGCAAATGCGCTACCGATACTGCCTTTTGAGGCGCAAAGTAGCGGCGAAACTCTACTTCAAAAACGCTTTAGCGCGCTTGATCTAAAAGCGCCTTCAACCACCGCAAAAGACGCTTTTTGGGCGCTAGATTACTATAAAAACACGTCAAAAAGGCAGTATTATTTCTCAAATATGCGCAAAATTCCAAACGAATGGTTTGAAAAAGTGCGCAAAAACGCAAGCGTAGAGAGCTTCGGTAAGGTTTCTTTGCCTGCGATAACGACGGCAAATACTAGCCTGCGAAATATACCGACCGACGAGGCCGTGCTGTATAATCCCGTGCGCGCGGGCGAAGGGCTGCCGTTTGATTACGCCCAGCTATCTTTCGTCTCTATCGGATATCCGCTTTACGTTTCGCACTTTTCGGCCGACGGCGCGTGGGCGTTCGTAGGTAGCGACGCCGCATGGGCCTGGGTGAAATCGACCGAAATCAAAATTTTAAACGCGGACGCCGTGCGCGAGCTAAAAAACTCTAAATTTCTAAGCGTTACAAAAGACGAAGAGCCCGTCTACGACAAAAACGGCAACTTTTTGTTTTACGGGCGCATAGGGGCGATTTTGCCGTTTCAAAGCGAGGATCAGTTTAAATTTTACGGCAAAATCCAGACTCAAAACGGACTAAAAAACTACGAGATATCAAAACAAAACGCGAGCCGCTTTCCGCTTAAATTTAGCGACGAAAATGTAAGAATGCTAGCATCATCGCTGCTCGGGCAAAGCTACGGCTGGGGCGGGTTTGGCGGCAAGCGCGACTGCTCGCTATTTTTACAGGATTTTCTCGGTAGCTTTGGCGTGTGGCTACCGCGAAACTCAAAGGCACAAGGTCAAATCGGCAAGGTCGTGAGTCTAGCAAATTTAAGCGCGGAAGAAAAACTACGCGTCATAAAAACGCAGGCAGTGCCGTATAGAACGCTATTTCACATGAACGGGCACATCATGCTCTACGCCGGTCTGCGCGGAGACGAACCGCTCGCGGTACACGACGTATGGGGTATCCGCACGAAAGATAACGGCAGAGCCATGATCGGCGGTGTGGCGATCACGACGCTAAAAATCGGCTCGGACGTTTCCGATATCGATCCAAAACGCTTGCTGGTCTCGCGGATAAATTCGATGAATACCTTTGAGGTGACTAGCGGCGAAGAGGCGCAGCGCGCGAAACAATCGGCGATCGAAAAAGCTTACGGCGTGAAAATAGTCGGCAACGAGGTGGTTTTCGCGGACGGCAGTAAGGTTATATTTGACGACGGCGAGGCAAAAGATACTGCGCACCTGCTAAATCTTGCCGACGTCGAGGATACTTTTGCGCAGCCTTATCCGCTATTTAAGCCTTTGGCACTACCTAGCAATGACGCGGGCAGATACCGAAACTACGAGCTTTTGGATAAAATTTACGGCGCGAGCGAGGCGGAAGTGAAGGCAAATTTAACCGATGTCGTTTGGCTAAAAAATCACGGCGGTAAGACGTTTAAATTTAACTCCAAAAACGGCGCGGCAGCAGCTCTGCAAGCCGTCTCAAACGAGCTTGACGCACTAACGGCGAAGAAACCGGAGCTACTAAAGTTTCTTGACAATCCGTCTGGCACCTTTAACTGGCGCGTGATCGAGGGCACCAAGCGCAAGAG
>CAUQJU010000202.1:0-3490 GCA_963518005.1 uncultured Campylobacter sp. | reverse complement strand
CGCAGTTTGATGTTCTAAAATTTGTAGCTCCATCAAGGTGACCGCCAGCTCCGTGACACTCCTCGCAGCTTACGCCTTTAGAGATAGTGTGTTTTTGAAGCTCTTTAGCATTACCTAGAGCGGCATAGAACTCTTTTTTGGTTTTAAAGTCGAATTTAAACGGGTGGCAAACTTCGCAGTAAGAGCCGTTTGCTTGGAAGAACATCGACTTTTTGTATTTAGCGGCGTATGAGGCTAGACCTCTGACGTATCCGCCGTTATCGCCGTAATCAGCTAGAGTTTCCGGAAAATCGGGAACGAAATCTTTGATTTTCTTAACTGTTTCGGGAGTTAAATTTAACGCCCAAGTTCTTTGGAATTGGTTACCGCCCGCTACGATCTGACCGGTGCCGTCTCGTAGCAAACCGCCCTCTACGTGGTAAGTTCCTCGCAGCAACCACGCGTCTACGTAGCCGAATTTGGTTCTTAGGTGTCCTACGGTCGCGTAAATAACGTCCGGAGTAATACCTTGAGGCAAGATAGACGCAGTATCCGGGCTAAATACCGGATCGGTTAGGTTATTATTAACCTCCGGGTGCTCGCCGGGGAAGCGGATAGTAGTGGCGTGGCGCGATCTGCTCCATACCTCGTACTGAGCCGGGTGGCACTCGCCGCACTTTTCGGAGCCTATAAATTTGTTAGGAAACTGAAGCGACGAACCGGCCGGTATCCTATACATCATAGAGCTGTAGCCTTTACCGCCGTCTCTTTTACTAGCTTTTGACATGTCAAAGCCGTGACCTTCGGCAAGCCACTCAAGTCCACGGTCGTGAACGTCTAGTTTACCGACTGTTTTACCGCCGTATTTTGTGAAAATCGGGTGGTTTTTAAATAGCCACTCATACATCTCCTGCTCTTCTACGATGTAGTCTTGCAAGGATATTACGCCTCTGCTTTGAAGCGTGCCTTTTGGATTTGCTATGACGTCTCGCGCCTTTTGAGACATCTGCATGTTGTGTTCTTCGCAACAGGCTTGCGATGCGAAGATGCTAACGCCCATAAGCAAACCTAGCAAGGTTTTACTTAAATTCCTCATTGCGCCCTCCTTATAAATTCTGGATCTAAAATCAAAAAGATTTCATATTGAGAATGCTAGCGTAAAAAGGGGGCGAAAAAAGGGGAATATTAATAAATTATGAATTTCTAAATTTAATAGTAAATACTACGCCGTTATTTATATTTTGCGCGTAAATTCGGGCGTTATTTTTTTCGGCTATCACCTTACTCATATATAGTCCAAGCCCACTGCCGGACTTTTTCGTAGTAAAATGCGGCTTGAAAATTTTATTTATCACCGCTTTATTTATATTACCGGCGTTATTTTCGAGCGTGATTGCGCGCTCGCCGTTTTGCAAAAGGGCCGTTATTAAAATTTGCATTCGGTTTGCTTGCGCTCGCTCTTGCGGCAGGTTAAAAAATGCTTCTTTGGCGTTATTCATGACGTTGATTAAAATTTGAATAAGCTCGTTTATATTTCCGTAAAGCGTAAAATTTTCTTTTATCTCGACTTTTACGTCTATGACGTGCCTTTTGAGCGTCGCGTTTAAAATTTTACAAGCCTGCTCTATGGCTTGTTTTACCTCAAATTCGCTCTTTGGCATATTTGGATTAAAGAAATTTTTAAAATCCTCGATGGTGTCAGACATAAATTTGACCTGCTCGTTTGCCTCATCGATGGCCTCTTTTAGCCTCTGCTGGCTTAGCTTGCCCCGCTCGGAGTAAAGCTCCAAATTTACTAGAGTCGAGCTGATCTGGGCTAGAGGCTGGCGCCACTGATGCGAGATATTGCCGATCATTTCGCCCATCGAGGCTAGGCGGCTTTGATTTATCATCAAAAGCTCGTTTTGCAGTTTGGTTTTTTCGTTGCTTTTGTGGATTTTATAAACGAAAAATAAAAACGCCGCAAAGATCGCCGTGATCGCTACGCCGCTAACGATAAATTCTTGTTTATGATAAAGCAAAATACTTTTTACCGGGATTTTAAAGCTCACCATCGCTATCGTGTCGCCGGCTTTGCCCTCGAAATTATTTAAATTTCCGTATTGTTCGAGCATTTTTTTAGGCGCGCTGTTTATGTTGTGGCACTCGACGCAAGACGGGTGGGAGTTTTTGACCGGGAGCCCGACGAAAAAGTACGAGGCGTTTTGATCTTTGATGATGTCGGAGTAGACTTCGTATTTGCCTTCTTTAAATCCTTCTAAAATTTCGTTTTCAAATTCCGTGCCTTCGTGTTCGGGGTTTAGCGGGTTCGTCGCCGTTAGCCTGTAGTCGTAGTTTATGTTTTTTTTGGCAAGCTGTATTTTGTAAATTTGACGAGTTATATAGGATGAGGACATGAGTCTTGGATCAAAAAAGTCTTTGTCTATCGCGCCGTGATCTTTTAACTCATCTATTAGCGGGCGCTGGACGGTAGATATGTAGTCGCGTATGCCATTCATCGCATCTAGCACGTAAAATGCCTCCTGTCTGGCGTCTTTTAACGCAAGATCGCGGTAAAAGTTAAAAACCAAAACTGTAATGGCGCCGTATAAAACGACGAGCAGCAGGACGATAAATTTAAATTTGGACTTCACATAGATATCCTACGCCGTATAAATTTTTGATTGTGTCTTTGCCGATCTTGCGGCGCAGCTCTTTTACGATGGTTTTGATGGCTTCTTTGGTCGGCTGCTCAAATTCCCACATGTAGTCAAACAGCTGCTCGTAAGTGATAGTTTGGTTTTTGTTGTTTAAAAAATACTCCAAAAGCTTGCTCTCGCTTTTGGAGAGGCGACAGGCCTCTTCCTTTATATATATGATTTTTTTACTAAAGTCGTATTTGAGGTCGTCGTTGATACTAAACATCGGCGTATGATCGATGAGCTCCATCGCGACGTCTTCTAGCGCTTTTATAAACGTATCTTTATCGTATGGCTTTGAGAGATATCTCGTGATCTTTAGCTCCACTGCGCGCCACAGATACTCCTGCTCGGTGTGGCTTGAGATGATTACGATCGGGATTTTGCGGTTTGCGCAGCGGATCTTTTTAGCTACCTCTAGGCCGTCCACGTGCGGGACGCTGACGTCAAGGACGAGCGCGTCGTATGAGCCGCTCATAGCCTCGTCTAGCGCCTCGATGCCGTCGCTTACGCCTTTTACTTCGGCAAAAAAGAGCTCAAGGGAATCGATCATATTTTTTAATATACATGGTTCATCCTCTAAACAAAGGACTTTTTTGTTGGATAAAACATCTAAAACGGAGTAATCTTGCATCTTTTTCCCGTACTAAATTTTGCCGATACTAACACAGGCAAGCTTAAAATACTATTTTTAGAGGTTGCGATATTAATCGCGAATTATAAATTAACCAAAACTTTCTGGCGGCTTGGATGTAAAATTTGGGGAATAAATTTAAAGATGGTGGAGTTAAGCGGGATCGAACCGCCGACCTCTTGAATGCCATTCAAGCGCT
>CAUQJU010000201.1:0-3501 GCA_963518005.1 uncultured Campylobacter sp. | reverse complement strand
ATCACGGGCTCATCGTTTGTATATATCGATTATTTCGGCATTCCTAGCAAATACTACGGATTTTTATTCGGCATAAACATCGTGGGCGTCATGGCGCTAAGTTTCGTAAATAAAAAGCTGGTAAAGCGCTATGCGCTAAATCACCTGCTCATAGTCTCCACTCTCGTTGCCGCGCTTGCTGCCAGCGTGCTGTTTGCGTTTGCCTTTTTCAAAACGGGCGGAGTTCTTGGCGTGATAATCCCGATGTTTTTCGTTTTTAGCATGAACGGCATTATAGCTTCTTGCTCCAATGCCGCCGCTCTTGATAGCGTGCCGCAGGAGATGAAGGGCTCGGCCGCTGCGCTCATCGACTCGCTGCAATACGGCAGCGGCATCCCTTTACTTTTTACCGTTTTTTATGCGATGCTTGCGGCGTTTTCTGCGGGTACGCCGTGGACGATGTCTTGGATAATAGCTTTGTTTGTTTGGCTAAACGCGCTCGCGGCGTATTTTAATAAATAAATTTAGCCTTGCGGGTTTGGCTCAAATTTTAATCAAATTCGCAAATTTTGGGTCGCCAAAGCCAAAAATCAAATTTGACGCCGACGGCCGGGTTAAATTTTGCTTTTTTATCTACCGTAAATTTATCCTTAAATTTAAGCCCGTATGTTAAAATCCAAGCTAAATTTAGGAGAAAATATGAAGCAAATCACGATGCAAGAAGCCCTAGATGCGGTAAGCGCGCGATACTGCAAGGGTCATCGCTACGAAAACGTCGCGCTAAGCGATGAGATGGTGCGCCGCATCTGCGAGGTAAAAGGCCTCGTAAATATGGGCTTTGCGGCTACGGCTATCACGGACGCGTCGCTTGAGTATTTAGCTAGGTTGCCTAAACTTTCGTATCTATCTTTAGAAAATAGCGAAAAAATAAGCGGCGAAGGCTTTAGATACTTTGCGCGGCACGCTAAGCTAAAGCACATCGACATCCAAAACGTCGGCATCACCGAGGCATCACCGACGAAGGATTAAAGGCGATCACGCAAATCCCTAGCCTAAAATCTTTACGCATCGTAGATGCGCGCGTGAGTTTTGCCGGACTGCTAGCCGTAGCGGACGCAAAAATCCTATTTCATTTCGGCGGCGAACGCTTTAGCAAGGAGCAGATCGCTAAATTTGAGCAAGCGCAAAGAGATTTCCAAAGTAGCAAAAACAGGCCGGATCCGCAGGATGCCGCTGCGGCGCAAAGCGCGCTTTTGGAGTTTTTCGCGGCTATGAGCGAATGGGAAAAATTTGCTGCCCGCAAAGCTTGTGGTAAAAATAAAGACGAGGCGGGGCGCAGGCTTGATGAGCTCTTTGCTCGCTACTGCACGCCTGCTAAGCGTAGCGGTTATCGCCGCGAGTTCGTCTGGTTTTCGCAAGCAGACGGCGGCACCTACGGCGGATACGAGCTAACGGACGTTGAGAGCGAAACGAAAAATAAATTTTACGTCTATGCCAAAGACGCATACGGTTTTGCGCGGCGTTTTTTGCTCATACGCAAGGACGGACGCTGGCTCGTAGATAAGCAGCAAGACATGGACGGCGGCTGGAAAAACTGCGGATTATAAAATGCGCTAGGCGGTTTAACTTGGGCGTTTTTTGGCGTTTAGCGCCTCGAATTTCTGCTTTAAAATTTAAAAATTTCGCGCTTTGAGAGCTCGTATTTGTCGTATATCACGGCGTCATCGTCGCCGGTAGGCTGCACGAGGCCGTATGCTAGCTCACGGTCTAGTCCGCCTTTTTTAAATTTTACGTTTAAAACGCTAATTTTCGGACCGCGCAAACGTCCGTTTGCTTTATAAATTTGCCTCCTTGTAAAGCAGGCCGGTTAATGAGCAAAACCGGCCGAATTTGATCTAAAAGGGCAAAACTACCCCGCCGCCTGCGGTTTGTTTAACTACGTTATCTTCGCGTCCGCCGGCATCGGCGCCGACTTTTGGCGAGCCGATATTAGAGCCTTGGACTAGGCGGCAGATATCGCCGGCCTTAGCGCTGCCTGAGACTAGCTTTAGATAGCTCATCTTAGGCGTTACGCGCGTAACTTCGGCCTTAGCGGTCATAGTCTCTTCTTTTCCGACGACTTCTTTGGTGTACGGGTCGATTACCGTTTGACCTAGAGAATACACCTCATAAACGTCTCCTTGTCTTAAATTTTGCGCGATAAGTATCTCATCGCCGGAGACGCTAGAGATTTTTAGCGGGTAGATGCTGGCTATGATTTCATCAGTTACGGCTTTTGCTATGTCTTGGACGGCCAGGGCGTAGGCATGGTCGCCTTTGACGCTAAAACTAGCGGCTATATCGTTTGAAAATTTAACCTGTCTAGTCGCCATCGCTAGCACTCTGTAGTGGATACGCGCGCTAGCCTTTTTGCCGCTTGCCTTGCCCGTAGTTATGGTGCTTGCCTTACCTTCGCTAAGGCTAAACTCCTCCAAATCAAAAACCAAGAGATAATCCGCGCCTAGCACGTTTCCTAGCTTCAAAAGCTCCTCTTTTGCGGCATTACCGCTGCTAAGTACGGCTTTTTCTCGGTAATACGCATCGCCGTTTTCCCTATCTAAAACCGTAAATTTACGCGTCTTGGTTATCGCCGTTACCAAAGAGCGAGTTATGTCGTCCGCGACTCGGATACTGCTTTTGTATTCGCCGTTTACCTCAAACGAAAAATCCGATACGTATCCCGGCATAACCGCTAGTCTGCGGCGATTATTCGGATCAAGGCCGGGAGTTTTATATTTTTTTGAGACGCTGGTTTTTTTGATCTCTACGGCAACGTTATAGCCGTCCGGAGTTCTTACGTTTTTTAAAACCTCATACGAGTCGAATCTCCCGCCGGTTTGCTTTGAAATTTGATCGCTATAAATTTTTTCAAAATCCCTATCTTTACCGTCTTGGATCGAACTTGTCAGCATAAAAGTACTAGCGCTTAGCTTTACGCCGTTCATCCTACCGACGGCATCGGCTAGAGCTTTACTTAAAGCCTCGTCGTAGCTAGCCCCGTAACCTTCGCCGTTAGCGGTGCTTACATTGGTTTTCGTTATAACTTCGGCATTTAGCAAAGATACGAAAAGAGTAAAAGCAAAAATTATCTTTTTCATGATCGCCGCCTAAAAATCGTCTACGCTTAGATTATTGCTTTTCTTGACTCCGGGAGTCGCTTTTTTATTACTTTTTTTCTCGTTAGTTTGAGTTTTCGGGTTAAATTTTTCATTCGCCGCCTCAATACTATCTCTTGAGTAATATCTAATTACGCCTACGACCTCGTAGTCGTCTTTATCCACGCTCCAACTTCTTACGTCTTCGATGCCGCGTAAATTCATAGACGATGAACTACTAAATTCCTGCGACATCTCTTTTATGATGGCATTTGTTTTTTTCTTTTCCGGCGCATTATAGTTCGTAACGTCGTTTTCTCTCGCAGCCTTTATCATAGCTTGTACGGTTTTTTGCTGCACCTTAGTGTCTTTGATAAAGGCATTGACG
>CAUQJU010000200.1:0-3503 GCA_963518005.1 uncultured Campylobacter sp. | reverse complement strand
TAATAGTATTTTTCAAAGTCATATAAGTTAGAAATGGAATAGTAAAAAGCGAACCACTATTGCTATAAGACATATCATATTGTGAAAAAAATAGTTTTCTTACTACCAACGCTATGATACATAAAACAAGAAAAATAATGCTTAAAAGTTTAGCATTTGATAATTCATCTTTAATGATTATCGGCTCTTTATCATAATCCCTTAAATTCTTGTTTTTATTAAAAACATTGTTTTCCACATTTTATCCTTTGATTATTTTTCTGCCCTATAAAATTTGATTAGCTTTGGCTTCTCTACTACCTGTTGAACTCACAATTTGCTCCTTTAAAAACATATTAGGCTCAAGATAAGTTAAGCGGATTATCTCTTATCAATTTCAACGGTTTCTGATATAAGTTTTCCTGTGTAGTTTTAGTATTATATCTAAACTCTACTTCGCTTTGCTCGTAGCTGCAAGCAGAACGCACTCTTTTAAATGAAATAAGAAATTCTCCTTCTTGATCCCTTTAAATTTAGCTAGTCTATGTTTAGCATATCCCCCTCTGCTTGCAGTAGCAAGACGAAGTCGCAGCTAAAAGTTTTCTATGTCGTTTATGTGATTTTACCGTTAGCGTCTTGTAAAGTAGCAAGCGCAGCATAGCTAAAACTCGTTCTTTGAATGTTTCACTCTATAATGAGCTTTAGCTCCGTCTGTCTTGCAGCTACGAGCAAAGCGAAGTAAATAATCAACCAAGCCATTAAGACGCACTCTCTTTAAGAAAAACTCCTTTAGAAGTTTTTAACTTATCTTGAGTCAAATTTGATAGAAAGGTGAAAGCGAGAATTTCGGTAAATTTGAATTTTACCCTCTACCGCCGTAAAGCACCGCGCAAGCGCCAAGCAGGCAAATCGCGCCGCCGATTAAGCCCCATTTGGTAAAGGCTTGCTTTTCTACAAAATGCAGCCAAAGCAGCAACGAGACGATATAAATGCCGCCGTAGACGGCGTAAGCGCGTCCGGCGAAATTTAAATTTACCCGCGTCAAAATAAAAGCAAACATCGCGAGCGACGCCCCGCCGAACCCCAAAAACAGCGCGCTTTTGTAATACACGCCCAAAAGCTAAAGCAGCCAAAAATCTCGAAAAACGCCGCCGCGAAATAAAGCAAGATTTCTTTTAGCAAAGCCCGTTCAGATCGATCTCGATGCCGACGGGGCAGTGATCGGAGCCCGTGACTTCGCTTAGGATAAACGCGTCTTTTAGGCGGTCTTTGAGGCTTGATGAAATGAAAAAATAATCAATCCTCCAGCCGACGTTTTTGGCGCGGGCGTTAAAACGGTAGCTCCACCACGAATACGCGTCCGCCTCGTCGCCGCGCACGTGCCGAAAGGTGTCGATAAAACCGCGCGAGACGACCTCGTCTAGCCACGCTCGCTCGATAGGCAAAAAGCCCGATGTTTTGGCGTTTGCTTTGGGGTTTTTGAGGTCGATTTCGCGGTGCGCGGTGTTTACGTCGCCGCAAAATATCACGTCTTTGCCCTGCTTTACGAGCTCGTCTATATACGCCAAAAATTTAGCGTAAAAGTCCATCTTGTAGACTAGGCGCGTCTCGTCTTTTTGGCCGTTTGGAAAGTAGATGTTAAAAAGCGCGACATTGCCGAATCTATGCTCCAAAACCCGCCCCTCGTCGTCGTCAAAAAACGCCGCTTTTTGCGTAGCACAGCTAAATTTAGCCAGACTCATCACGCCTGAATACCCCGCCCTTGCCGCTGAATTTACGCTAATTTCGTTAAATCCGAGCTTATAAATCTCGGCGGGCACGTCGCTCTCGCGCACCTTGATCTCCTGAAGGCCCAAAAAATCGGGCTTTTGCTCCTCTAGCCAAGCAAAACCGTCTTTTGCCGCGACCGCGCGCAGTCCGTTTACGTTCCAGCTGATTAGTTTCAAATTTTATCCCTTGTTAAATTTGGCGTATTGTATCGCAAGAGCCGTAAAATAAGTTAAAATTTAGTAAAATCAGACTCGTTTTAAGGAGAAAAAATGAAAAAAATCATCGTTTTGACGTTCGCGATTGCCGCGTTTTTGGGTGCGAAAGAGGTAAAAAGCGGGGAATTCTTTTTAGAGAACGCAAAAAGCGCGGCAAATTTGAGAGCATTTTTAAAGGCAAATCAAGATGAAATCGTGAAGCTAAATTTGAGCTACTGCGCGAACGAGAATAGCCTAGAAATTTTAAAAGATAAGGAAAACGAGCGAATACCGGGCGTAAATTTTAGCCGAATTTTGGAGGAGTACAAGCCCTCAAAAGAGCTTACCGTCGAGCATTACGCCAGGCATTTTGACCTTGGCGAGGGGTATGACGGCGAAATCAACGCGGGCGTGGAGGACGGCGAGCTAATCATCAAACGCAGTCTGCGCGATGGCGTTTTTGAAAGCGTCGCCTTGCAAGTAGGCGGCTCGGATCGCGGCAAAAAATATATGTGGCGTTATCTTTGGGACGAAACTGCTAAATGCAAAGGCGGCGAGGTGCGGCTGGATGGGATTTTTTACGTGGATAAGGGCGAATACCCCGCGGGGAGCGACCTCGGCGATGATTACGATATTTTCTGGCTTGATCCGATAGCAAAAAAATACTTTAAACTACTAGAATACAAAAAATAAATTTAGCGCGATGACGGAGCTAGCAAGGGAAATTTTCGCCCAAATTTTGGGCGAGAAAAAGACGGAAATCATTTTATTTTTAGCGCAAAATGCCGACGAAAACGGCTTTATCTGCATTAAAATTTCGCAAATCTGCGAGCAAACGAGCGCTAGCAAACCCACCGTCATAGAGACGATAAAACTGCTAGAAAGCCGTAAAATTTTCGAGCGTATCAAAAACGGGATTTACCGCTTTAAAAATCTAAAAGAGCTGCAAAAATAAGCAAATTTAGCCTTTTTGCGCGGCCGTATCTACTTCGAGCAAATTTAGCGCGCGCTTGCGAGTAAGCCAAACGCGCCGGTTTTGCGAGCGGCTTACGGCGAATTTAATTTAACCGCTAGGATTTGGCTCAAGCTTAGATTAGATTTGGTTGCGCGACTTGATTTGAGCGATTTCGTCCAAACTCGGGTTAAATTTACTCTGCCTTGTTTGCCCGAGTTTGATTAAATTTAATCTGTCTTTGCCGCGAAAAAGCCGGCGCAAGCGCCTAGCGAAATTTACGTTTGACGTACGCGCCGCCGCCAAATCAAACCCGTAAATCTAATATCCCAGCACTCCGCCCTCGCTAAGCCATATCATGATAAACTTCTGGCTCGAGCGGGGAGGCGAGTATAGGCCGTATTTTTTCTCGAAAAACTCTTTTACGCGTTTACACACGGCTGCGGAGCTTCCGGGTCTATAGTAGTCGCTCGGATCTATATTTATGTCCAAGCCTAGCTTGATGGGCCCGCCGCTAGTTTCGCGTATGTACCATTTGTCCGCTTGCATTAAACAGGCCCGGTCTTCTAGGTCTAGATCGAATGCGCCTCCGCCTGCTAGTATGTAGC
>CAUQJU010000199.1:0-3508 GCA_963518005.1 uncultured Campylobacter sp. | reverse complement strand
GATATCGCCTTGTTCAAAGCCGACTTTTTCGGCGTTTGAGCCTGTGTTTGCGTCTGTAACGCGCACGCCTGCGCCGTCTGAGGCTCGTCTATACTTAAACCTCGCGTTATCGTCGATCGACGTTACGCTAAGGCCGTCTATCGCCGAGTCGCCTTTGGTCGCTTTGCCGCCGCTTGACTGGGCGTTGGCGTTAGCTAGTTTTATCTTAGCGGTCTCTAGCTTGCCCGAGCGCTCGTAGGTTAGCGTGATCTCTTTGTTTGGGGCTAGCGAGCCGATGAGATTTTTTAGGTCGTTTGCGTTTTTGATATCTTTATCGTCGATTTTTACGACCAGATCGCCTCGTTTAATGCCCGCGATATCGGCCGGCAATCCCTTTTCTACGCTGCTAATAAGCGCGCCTTCTTTATTTTTGTAGATCTCTTTTTGCTGCTCGTTGAGATTTGCTATCATCACGCCGATATATCCGCGCTCGATCTTGCCGTCTTCGATGAGTTTTTTGGCGATATCTTTGGTCATATTTGACGGGATGGCAAAGCCGATGCCGTTGTTTCCGCCGCTGCGGCTAAGGATAGCCGAGTTTATGCCCACTAGATAGCCTCGGCTATCGACTAGCGCGCCGCCTGAGTTGCCCGGATTTATCGAGGCGTCGGTTTGGATGAAATTTTCGTATTGATTAAGGCCGATGTTGTCTTTATTTAGGCCTGAGACTATGCCCTGAGTGATACTGCCGCCCACGCCGAAAGGATTTCCGATGGCAAAAACTATATCTCCTTCCATTAGCTTAGCCGAATCGGCAAAAGGTATGGCTTTTAGCTCTTTAGCGTCGATTTTGATGATAGCTAGGTCGGTTTTGGGATCGGTGCCGATGATTTTTGCTTTGTACTCTTTGTCGCTATCTAGTAGCGTAACTACGATCTCGTCGCTATCTTCTACCACGTGATTATTAGTCACGATGTAGCCGTCGGAGGAGATGATGACGCCCGATCCTAAAGAACTGCTTTTTTGCTTTTCTTGAGGGATGTTAAACTGAAAGCCGAAGAAATCTTTAAAAAAAGGATCGTTAAACATATCGCCCATATCGGCTCCCGCGCCGTTTAGCGTTTTTGTAGTGGAGATATTTACGACCGATTTTTTAGCATCGGCGATGGAGCTATTGTAGGAGAGGACGACGTTTTTATTAAATTCGGGATTTATTCTAGTAAAATCCTCTGCCGGTTCGTTAAAATTTATGCTTGCGGCAAAGATCGCGCAAGACGTAGCCAAAGATAATACGGTTATCTTTTTCATTGCTTTTCCTTTTGGATAAAATTTTTCAAAGCGCGATTATATGGCGCTAAGCTCAATGTAAAGTTAATTATTCTTTAAGCCGTTTAAAATTATTTTATTTACTATACTTGATTGACATACGCTAAAGCTTTGTGCTATAATCGCTATAAAATTAATTGACTAAAAGGATATAATATGAGCAATAGTCTTTACGAAACGTTAGGCGTGTCCGAAAAGGCTTCCGCAGACGAGATAAAAAAGGCGTATAGGAGGCTGGCGCGCAAATATCATCCCGATATCAACAAAGATCCCGGCGCAGAGGATAAATTTAAAGAAATAAACGCCGCGTATGAAATTTTAAGCGACGAAAAAAAGCGCGCGCAGTACGACAGGCACGGCGACGCGATGTTTGGCGGACAGAATTTCCATGATTTTGCGAGCAGCTCGGGTATGGGAAATTTGGACGAAATTTTAAAAAATATCTTCGGCGGCGGCTTTAGCGGTAGCGCTAGCGGTTTTGGCGGTTTTTCTAGCAGGGGCGGTTTTAGCGGCTTTAGGCAGACGGGCGGATTTGGCGGCTTTGATGACGAGGAGGATATAGACTCGCGTGCAAAGGTAACTATCCCGTTTGACGTAGCGGTAAAGGGCGGCGAGCACTCGATAAATTTTAACGGCGAAAACATCAAAATAAAAATCCCAAACGGCATAAATAACGGCGAAAAGCTACGCATAAAAGGCAAAGGTAACGGCGGGCGCGGCGATCTAATACTAACCGTAAATATCGCGCCTAGCGACGAGTACGAAAGAGACGGCGATGATTTGTACAAGGACGTGCTAATTCCTCTAAAAACGATGATGTTTGGCGGCAAGATAGAGGTAAAAACGCCCAAAAAAGACGTCACGATAAAAATCGCCGAAAACTCAAAATCAGGGCAAAAAATCAGGCTCAAGGGGTACGGCGTGCAAAATAGAAAAAGCGGGATATTCGGCGATCTGTACTTGCGAGCGCGCGTGTCTTTGCCGGACGTAAATGCTCTAGACGGCGAGCTAGCCGAGCTTATGAAGCAAAAACTCCCGGAGGCATAAGATGAAACAATACGAAGAACCGGTCTATCTAATAAGCGTCGTAGCTAAGGTACTCTCCATACACCCGCAGACGCTGCGCCAATACGAGCGCGAGGGGCTGCTAGAGCCGTCAAGAACCGAGGGTAAAATGCGCCTTTACTCCGAAAAAGATATGGACCGCATCAAGATGATACTACGTCTAACGCGCGATCTTGGCGTAAATTTAGCAGGCGTGGATATCATCTTGCAGCTAAAAGATCAGATCGAGCAGTCTGAGGCCGCGATAAGGCAGATGAAAGAGGAACTGGCTAAATTCGAACAAAGCGCCGCACCGTCTAAAAAAGCTCTCGTAAAGCGCAAAAATAGCTTTGATCTCATCTTTTACGATGATAAAAATTAATCCTTTTTATCCGTTAAAAAGGTAAAATCGGGTAAAATTTATTTACGAAACGCGCCAAATTTGAGGCTATTAGGGCGCTAAATTTAGCCTTAAATTTGTCCGCTTTGAACCCAAATGAGGCACAATGTTAGAAACTTTTTTACTATTTTTCTCTATCCTGCTTATCGCTTGTATCGTCTCTAGCAAGGTTTCAGATAGATTCGGCGTTCCGTCCTTAGTCGTTTTTTTAGCAGTCGGTATGCTTGCAGGCTCGGACGGGCTGCTCGGACTTGCTTTTGATAATCGCCAAATCGCCCAAGACGTGGGCACTATCGCGCTTATTTTTATACTTTACGCGGGTGGTCTTGATACGAATCTAAAATCGATCCGCCCAGTCATGGTAAACGGCATCATCCTAGCTACGCTTGGCGTCGTGCTGACTGCGGGCATGATAGCCGTGCTGGTAAAATACCTGCTAGGCCTTGACTGGCTGGAGGCTTTGCTTTTTGGCTCTATCATCTCCTCAACCGATGCTGCGGCGGTGTTTGCGATACTTGGGGCGAAGGAAATTTCGCTGCGAAACAACATCCGTCCGCTTTTGGAGCTAGAGTCCGGATCAAACGACCCGATGGCGATCTTTTTAACCGTCACGATACTGCAAATCATCTCTATAGCCACGATCCCTAGCGTTCCGGACGTCGCGCTTACGTTAGTAAAGCAGTTTTTGCTAGGCGGGCTGATGGGATATATGTTCGGCGTCGCGCTACCGGGGCTTTTTAAACGCCTTAGGCTTGAGTA
>CAUQJU010000198.1:0-3520 GCA_963518005.1 uncultured Campylobacter sp. | reverse complement strand
AGCTTGCCGCGCCGCTTTTGCACGTGCCGTCCTCGCCTACGGAGCTAAGGCTTAGCTTTGCCTCGCGGCCGCTAAACTCGAAAAACGAATCCTCAATGCACTTCTGCCCCGCCGTTTGCACCTCCTGTCCGTCTATGTTTGCCGAGACGATGCTCCATCTGCCCTCCAGCTCGCTAGCACTTAAATTTAACCCGAGGCAAAGCGCCGCGAGGATTGCGAAAAATTTAAATTTAGCCATATTTTTCCTTTTTGGTAAAATTTATGAAAAAACGGTGGCTGATTTTAGCATCTAAGGATAAATCTACGAGAATTTAAGCAATGAAAAACGAAAGCAAGCTTGGCTTTTTGCGGCGAATTTGTCGCTTTGCGCCTATTTTAATTCCGCGGTTGGCGTAAATCGGCGCAAAAACGTTTTACAAAGCGGGTGTAGCGTACGAGTTTAAATTTGTGTTTCGCAAAATCTCGGTACCTAGGCTAACTTAAGCCTTTGAGTAGCGACTTAAATTTAAGCTAAAACGCGCGGCGAGATATCTTTAATCGGCGCTAAATTTAGCGGCTAAAGCGCTTTTTTAAAGTCTAAAAATACGCCTATAAATCGCGTTATCGATATCGCCGTCATCCAAAAACTCCAAATAATCATTTCGCATCTCCTCGCTCATAGCGTAAAAAGGCGAGACGGGCAGCAGACACTCAAACAGCGACTCGCCGCCGCAAAACGCGCTGCCGCCGTCGCCGCCTTTAAAGTATATCGGCGCGCTAACAAGCTCGACCGGATAAGGATCAAAGGCAATGAATAGCCCGAATAAGTTGGGCTCAAATAGCGAAAATTCCGGATTTTCGGGCTGCTTAACGTGCGGTAACGCTACCTTGTCGGGATCAGGCTCGTCGCCAAAACGCCAAAGCGTGCGCGCCCCGCATCCGGCTAGATATTCCCACTCGTCCTGGCTGGGTAGGCTAAAGCCGTTCTTACGTAAATTCGCCTCAAACTCCTCGTGTGTGACGTCGTCAAACAAAAACGCGCGAATTTTGCCGTCTTCGCGAACCAACTTTATCGCGCTGCAAACCGTCATTCCAGAAATATCTTTGTCTTTACCGCGTGAAAAATTCTCTATCTCGTTTGCGTAAATTTTAAGCCTTTCGTCGCTTAAATCTACCTCGTACCAGCTAAGCTCGGCGGGTTTTCTTTCGGCTAGCATAGCGGGGATTTTAGCGCGGCGAAGCGGCGAGGTTTGTTTCGCTACGAATTCGCGCAGGCTTTGATCCTCGGGGCAAAAGTCGCATCGTTCTTTAATCTCTTTTGCCGAAATTTCATCTAAAACGGCAAAATCATCCCAGCCAAGCTCGGGCTCGTCCCCCGGGATAAAAACGAACTCGCTCCCCTCAAAATCAAAAATGCCCGTCTCAAAGCTATGCTCGCCGCACGCAAATTTGCTTAAATTTAGAAATTTAAATTGCGGATATGCGGCGGATATTTTTAGCATCGCGTCTTGTTTTTCGCTAGAATTTAGCTTTTGAAATTCTGCTTTGTTCATCTTTTTCCTTTTAAAATTTAACGCATTTTAGCGGACGAATCCAAAAAACGTTTAAATTTGGGCGAGCGGCGCGGCTAAACTCAGCTTTGAGTTGGGCGGCAATCGATAAAATAGGTTAAAAACTATTTGCGAGTTAAAAACGGGGCAAATTTAAAGACTAAAAAGAAGGAATCGAAGCGGTAAATTTAAAAAGAGCCCGAAAAACGGGCTCCTATTTTAATGCAGTTTAGACCAAACTTTGCGTTTCCAAAGCCATCCGAAGATGCCAAAAATCAGGAAGTAAATCATCGCATTTATGCCTAGGCTTTCGCGTTCGGTCTTTTTAGCGTCGCCGGCTTTTTGTATGTAGGCTACGATCTGATCCTCGCTAGCCTTGCTTAGCCCCACGCGAGGCATCGCAGTGCCCGGCAGCATCTTTTGCGTATCGTTTATAAATTTATGCAGATATTCATCGCCTTTTGAGCGAATCATCATCGATAAATCAGGCGGGTTTGAGCCCATATACGCGGCTAAATTTACGCGGTTGGTTAGCGTGTATTTATTTTCGTATTTCATGTCGTGGCATCTCTGGCACGCGTCGCGAAACACTTGTTCGTCGCTGACTTCTTTAGGCGCGATAGACTTTAGATACGCGACTATATCTGCGATCTCGGCATTTGGATCTTCTCCGCCCGCTCCGAAAAAGGCCGGCATCGGATAAGGCTTTTCGTCGTTAAATTTGTGCGTTAGCTTTAGCGCCTTTGTCGGGTCTTTTATAAGAGCTGCTAGGAAATGCTCGTCGTATATCGCTCCTGCGGTACTAAGATCGGGCGGTACGACGCCGTGAGCTTCGCTAAGCTCGGCGGCGCTTAGAGCGTTTGGCATACCTGCGGCCTCTACGCCGTGACAGCCCGAGCAGCCCGCGTTAGCAAAAGTTTCAGCGCCTTTAGCGGCGTCTCCTTTGGCTAAATTTATAGTTTTTACTTCTTTCCAAAACGCCGTGTAATCATCAAGAGATTTTTTTGCTTCTTCTAGATCTTTTTTCGCGCCGGCGATTTTCTTTTCGTCGTTTAGAGCTTGCGCGGCTTCGAGAGCTTTTTGTCTGGCTTCTACTACGGATTTAGCCTGAGCTACGTCCTCTGCACCCAGGTCGTAGTCGGCTGCGGCTACGTGCGGATGCATGACGTGATGAGCGTAAGGTTCGATACCCCAATACGCTACGCCGGTAAGCGCGACTACGATTATAAAAATTTTTAGTTCTTTCATTTCATCGCTCCTTTTTTCTCAAGCGTCGTTATGATAGGCAAGACTACGAAAAGTAGGATAAAAAACGCTATTGTCGAGAAAAAGCCTATCCAAGCGTTTGAGATGCCTAGCGTTACGCCGTCGGCAGGCAATTTGCCAAAAATCGTGAGGATAATCATATCGACGATTAATAGCCAAAACCATACGAAAAAGCCCTTTCTCTCGTGAGCCGGAGCCACGACGTCGCTTCTGTCGTAAAGCGGCATGAAAAATAGCGCCACGCCCGCGATCGCAAATGCGATAAGGCCGATGTTGTAGGCTTTAAATCCGAAAATATCGAAGAAAAATCCGCGTAAAATTTCATACTGCCATAAGAAGTACCACTCCGGATAGATGTGCGGAGGCGTTTTTAGCGGGTTGCCCGGCTCGAAATTTATCGGATCCATCGCAAAGTCGAAATGAAAGCACACGAGATAGAAAAAGAAAATCATGAAAAAGCCGATATACATGAAGTCTTTTGCCAAAAAGCCCGGCCAAAACGGAATTACTTTCGCATTTTTCGTATCGCCGCTTAGGTATTTTTCGGCTTCTACTTCAAAGTCTATCTCTTCGCCCGTTTCGTTATTTACGTGCGGAACGCGAAGGGTGTAAAAGTGTATCGCGACGACTGCTATAAGCACGATCGGTAGCAAGCATACATGAAGCATGAAAAATCTCGTCAAAGTCGGATCGCTAACGGCGTAGTCGCCTCTGATCCACTCGAC
>CAUQJU010000197.1:0-3527 GCA_963518005.1 uncultured Campylobacter sp. | reverse complement strand
CGTAAATTTTCAAGCTCGGCTACGCAAATTTCAAGCCTTTGCTTTGCCGCTTGTTCGCTTTTTTCAGAAACGACAACCCGCAAAAGCCTAGCAAACGGCGGATATATCGGCTCTCTAGCAAGAATCTCCTCAGCCAAAAACGCATCGTAATCCGAGATAAAATTTTCAAAAAACTCCCGCTGCCTACTTTGCACGACCACGCGCCCAAGCCCCGCGCGCCCGGCTCTGCCGGCTACTTGCATAGCAAGAGCCAGCGTCCGCTCTCTAGCGCGAAAATCAGGAAAGCTCAAAAGATCGTCCACGCCCATAATGACGGCTAAATCCACGTTGTGATAGTCGTGCCCCTTGCTAAGCATCTGCGTGCCGACTAGCGCGTCTATCTCGCCCGCGTTAAAGGCTTTTAACGTCTTTTCGAGCTTGTTTTGCGTCGTGATCTCGTCGCGGTCGAATTTTGCTATCCTAGCCGCGGGAAACGCAGAGCGCAAGGCCTCCGTTAGCTCATCGGTGCCGATTTTTTTCGCCTCGATCATCTGGCTAACGCATTTCTCGCACGAGCATGTAGCAGACGCCGTAAAGCCGCAGTACTGGCACTTTAGCAAATTTCGTTTTTTATAAAAGCTCATCCCTACGCTGCAAAACGGGCACTTTATCGTGCTGCCGCACTCGCGGCATGAAAGATAGCGAAAATTTGCGCGCGTGGGTAGGAAAACGACCGCCTGTTTGCCTCTCGCAAAACTCGCCGCAAGCTCGTCCAGCACAACGCCGCTTAGCCCCGTCTCGCTCTCGTCGTAGATAAATTTTTTCTCGCTTCTAAAAAACGTGCCTTTTAGCCTAAAATGCGGCTGTTTAGCAAAGCTGGTTACGCTTGGCGTCGCAGAGCCTAGCACGACTTTTACGTCAAATTTGCTCGCGAGAAATATCGCGAGGTCGCGGGCATTGTAGTGCGGATTTTGCGCGGATTTGTAGCTGTCGTCGTGCTCCTCGTCGACGATGATGAGTCCAAGCTCGCTAAAGGGCAAAAATAACGCCGAGCGCGCGCCGGCGATCAAATTTATCTCGCGACTCTGAAACTTTTGCAGGATTTCGCCGCGCTTTTTGGGCGTGATTTTAGAGTGCCACACGCCAAAACTCTCGCCAAAATAGCTCTTTAGCCGCTTCGTCATCTGCGGCGTTAGCGAGATTTCGGGCATCAAAAGCAAAACTTGCCGACCGGCAAGCAAATATTCACGGATAAGGGAAAAATAAATCTCGCTTTTACCGCTTCCCGTGTCGCCGAAAATAAGACTGGTTTTACGGCTTTTAGCAAAATTTAGCGCTTCTTGTTGGGCCGGGTTTAGGCTCGGGGCTTTTAAGAAGATTTTAGGCTCTAGTTCGTCGCTTAAATTTGCCGTTTCAAAGGGCTTTTTGCTTGCGACCGATTCTTGGCGGTTTATCAAATTTAGCGTTTGTTTTTGATTTTGAGCCGTTTGTGGCGACGAAGCACCCGCCGATAAATTTGCCTCCATCAAAGTCGCGTCGCCGTTTTGGCTAGCGTTTTTGGCCAAATTTGATTTTAAATTTGCTTGGAATGCGCTAGCCTTGGATACGCCGACTACGGAGGTAAATCCAAAATCCAAATCGCTAGTCTGCGCGGCATCGTTTGACTCTAGGGGTAAATTTCGCCCCTCTTTTTTACGGATTTCGGCGTTTAAATTTAAGTCGTTATTATCGCCTAAAGCCCGCTCGTCTGCTTTTTTTTCGCAAAACGCTGGGCACGGCGCGCCTACGTCAAGCGGAGTAAAAAGACCTGCGGCGACGGATAAATTTACGGCGTAATAATGCGAGATAAACCTCAGCAGCGAGATCTGAATCCGAGTTAAAGTCTGCGCGCGCACGGCCGATATCTGGGCGGTTTTAAAGCTAGGTTTTGAGACTTGCCTAAAAACGTAGCCTAGCGTTTCTTTGCCTCTAACCGTAACCGTAACCGCGCAAAAAGGCTCTAAATCACCGCCGTAGTGATAAGTGAGCGGCGCTAAATTTAACCCGCTTAACAAAATTTCGTAGTATTTTATCTCATCTTCGCACACGGCTTGCCTTTTGTATATTTTGGTATTAGTCGGTTTTTAAATCCGCATTTTACAATAATAATCCCAAAAATCGCCAGTTTCGGTAGCGGTTTAAATTTACGCGCGGCTTGCGGCAGGAGGCGCGGTTTGCGCTCCGTAAAGCCGCGCCGAAGTTTATTTCGTAGTCGGCGGCACCTCGCCTGATTGCCGTTTCTCATATTCCACTTTTTATTATCTTGCCTTGTTGTACCAAATTTACCCCTCGGCTAGCGGCTTTGCTAAATTTTAGTAAAGCTTAGCTCCGCTATTTTTAGCACTTAAATTTAATGCATTTTGCTTAAATTTAGGCCATTTGCGAAGTTAAATTCGGTATTATAAATTTGGCGGCGGTATTTATTTTACCTCTGGCAGAATCGGTTGCTAATTATTACCGATCAGTCGTTTTGGCTCGCGGCTCAAATTTATCTAGCCTGCGCTTCATTACGCCGGTTTTATCTCCATCGCCAGCGGTTTTAAATTTGTTCTTTAGCTTGCCCCTATCTTTAAAGTCACTTAAATTCGGTATTTATGCTTGGTTAGACTTCACTAAATTTTAAAAACGACTTTTGAAATTTGTATTATTCGTTTGCCTGTCTCGTTAGTCCCGTTTACTCAACTATCATTGCATTATTATACGTAAAGCTGCGATAGCATGTATTGCGACCTATAGAGTCGTGCGGCCTTGGCTATTTTTATATAATATGTCTAGCCTATATCGCCTAATTGCTTTTATGATAGCGACAAATGCCGTATGAAGCGGCAATGTCGTACTCGTAGGCAACCTTTTTTATCTGATTTTATACCAACCAAACCGTTGCAACTTTGATTTGATATTTATTGCTTTTATGGGATTAAGCAGTAAGCTAGAAAAGGCGTGAAGTAAAGCCGACTTTGACGCCTTTTATGCACATCTGCCGAAAAACGGTTACTACGCGCTTAAGCTTAACTCGGCTATTTTTTTGAGAAGCATTTGCAAATAAAGGACTTAATTTGACCACATGTATCTTTTAATTTTTAGAATTGCCGTGTGTCTTAAGCGGCTATTTTTGCTTAAACGGAATTACAAAAAAATAACACATAACGCCATAGCAATTTTTGCGTCGCAACAAAAAAGCAACAGTGATAAATAAGGCGAATGCAAAAGCTAAAAATGACTTAAAATTTGAGTAAATAAAAATATTGCTAGGCCGCAATGTTTAATTTCTTATTTTTTAGTTTTTCTTATGCTACGTATACTCGAATTATGGTTTTTTGCTTGCTAATTAATCATTATTAGTTTTTTAGTCTTTAAGAAAATTTAGTTTATTTATGGAAAATAAATCACAAAAATTGGTATAACGAGGAGCATATTTTATAAAGAAATCGGCTACGTTTTAAAACATAGCCGAAAGATCTTATCTTTGATGTTAATTAAATTTTGGGTAAATTTTTATAACAACATAC
>CAUQJU010000196.1:0-3535 GCA_963518005.1 uncultured Campylobacter sp. | reverse complement strand
TGAACGCGATGAGCGATCTCCTAGCTCTCAAAAACGGCTCCATTTTAAAGGCTTTATCATATAAAATTTAGACATAAATTTAGCTAAAACGTAACCTTGCCAAAGCCGGCGAATCTGTTTGACGTTAGGCAAGTAGCGTCGCCGCCTTTACACGCTACGATATAGGAGTTTACCTCTTTGCCGCCTATTTTATGGCTGTTTTTTTGAAATAGATTTATAAATCCGCTTTTATTTTTGCCCCTAGTATTATGCATAAATCTTATAGTTCCGTCGTCCTCTATGCGGTCTATGATGCCAAGATGCGTTATGATTTGTTTGTTTTTGTCTTTGGTTTGACTCGTGGTATTGTTAAAAAACACCAAATCTCCGAGCTTCGGGCTTGTTTGCGAGATCAAATTTCGCTTTTTGTAAAAATTGTAAATGGCTTGAGATTTTGATCCGTTTTCGTCGTAAAATTTTAGCAAATTCGTCTCAAAAAAGTAGACGTTATTTATGTTTTTATTTACGAGCGAGACGAAGCCCGAGCAGTCTCCGCCGTCTTTTTTACCCAAAAAGCCTTGCATAAAATTTGAAAGCGCTTTACCGCCTAAATCGTTAAATACGTCTTGCTGCGAGTTTAAAAATCTCGCGTTTAAAATCTGTCCGCTTTGATCGGTCGGGTAAATTTTGGGCGCATCGTTCGCACATCCGCTAAAAATCAAAGCCGCAATCGGCGCTAGCGGTAAAAAAACGGTAAATTTCATTTAAATCATCCTATTTTATATTTAAATTTCAAGGCGAAGTATCTTGTGATAAATTTAAATGTTTCGACAAAATTTTCAACCGAAGATAGAACATAATAGTTCATCGAGGGAGAAAATTTCTAGATCATTTAAATTTACCCAAGAGACAAGCCGTAGAGACGAGCCGCCTAAAATCAAGATTATATAAATAAATCGGTAAATATCGGCATAAATTTAAATTTATAAGCTAAATTTCACTATACTTTAGATTTTATTTAAGGATTTAAGAAATATGTATTACCTAGAAATCGAAGGAAACGCGAAACTAGGCGGCGAGGTCGCCATAAGCGGTGCAAAAAACGCCGCCCTGCCCCTTATAGCCGCGGCTCTAATCATAAAAAACGACGTGACGCTAAAAAATATGCCAAACGTCGCGGATATAAAAACATTGGCGACGCTGCTGGTAAATTTGGGCGCAAAGTGCGAATTTACAGACGATCACACGCTAAAAATCAACTCAAACTACGTCAGCTCCACGAAGGCCAACTACGACATCGTGCGTAAAATGCGTGCTTCCATCCTGGTTCTTGGCCCGCTGCTAGCTAGGTTTGGCCACTGCGAGGTGAGCCTGCCCGGCGGCTGCGCGATCGGACAAAGACCGATCGATCTACATCTAAGCGCGCTAGAAAAAATGGGCGCAAACATCGAGATAAAGCAAGGCTACGTCGTCGCTACCGCACCAGACGGGCTAAAGGGCGCGCAGATCGTGTTTGATAAGATCACGGTAACGGGCAGCGAAAACATCATCATGGCCGCCGCGCTCGCTCACGGCACGACGCATCTAATCAACGTCGCCAAGGAGCCTGAGGTGGTGCAGCTTTGCGAGGTTTTAGCCGCTGGCGGCGTGAAGATCGAGGGTATAGGCACGGACGAGCTGGTGATCGAGGGCACGGATAGGCGCCTGCTGGACATCGGCGAGATAACGGTCATCCCCGATAGGATCGAGGCTGGGACGTATCTTTGCGCCGGAGCGATCACGAACTCGCAAGTAACTATCGCGAACGCTAATGCCGCGCATCTGCGGGCCGTGCTTACTAAATTTAACCAAATGGGCTTTGAAACCGTCGTGGACGGCGACAAAATCACGATAATGCCGGCTAAAAACGTAAATCCCGTCGAGATCGTGACGACGGAGTTTCCGGGATTTCCGACCGATATGCAGGCGCAGTTTATGGCGCTCTCGCTCGTGGCAAAAGGCGTTAGCACGATCGACGAGAGGCTTTTTGAAAACCGATTTATGCACGTTAGCGAGCTCACGCGTATGGGTGCGGACATCCGCCTAAACGGCCACATCGCGACGATCTACGGCGGAGGCGAGATAAATGCCGCAGACGTGATGGCTACCGATCTGCGCGCAAGCTCGGCCCTAGTGCTAGCTGCTCTCGCCGCAAACGGAACTAGCCGCGTGCATAGAATTTACCACCTGGATAGAGGCTACGAGGGGCTGGAGCGCAAACTGGCGGCTCTGGGTGCAAAAATACGCAGGCTGGAGGAGTAAAATGACGCTAGAGCTTGCTCAAAATTTGATCCTAGAAAAAGCTAAATTTGACGGTTGCGGCGAGTTTGTAAGCCTTGAGCGCGCTACGGGTAAAATTTTAGCGCAGGACGTCGTTGCCGTTAAAAATTTGCCTTCCTTCGACAATGCCGCGATGGACGGCTACGCGCTCAAATTTGACGATTTTAACGAGCCGCTAAGCGTCGCGGCAACCGTGCTGGCAGGCGATGAGGCTGAAATCACGCTAAAAAAAGGCGAATGCGTAAAGATAATGACCGGCGCAAAAATGCCGACAAATGCAGACACCGTCGTACCTTTTGAGGATGCAGTTTTGCAGGACGGCAAGCTCTCGCCGCAAAGCAAAGTCAAAAAATTTAACGCCCTAAGATATAAGGGCGAAGAGGTCAAAGCTGGTGAAATTTTGCTAAAAAAAGGCGAAATTTTAATGCCCGCAAGAGTAATGATGCTAGCTGCTCAGGGCATCTACTGCGTCTGTGTAGAGCGCGAGCTAAAGATCGGTATATTTTCAAGCGGCGATGAAGTGGTCGAGCCGTGGCAAAACGCTAGCGAGGAGCAAATATATAACGCAAACGGCGCAGGCATCGCGTCTTTGCTTCAAAGCTTCGGCTTTGCTAGCTCGTACGCGGGCATCATAAAAGACGACTTAGAAAGCACGACGCATGCGCTAGAGTCGGCCGAATTTGACGTCATCATAACAAGCGGTGGAGCGAGCAAGGGCGAGGCTGATTTTATGAAAACGGCGCTTTTAAATTTAGGCTTTAGCGAGCTTTTTGACGGCGTAAATATTCGCCCCGGACGTCCGAGTAAAGCCTTTATAAAAGGTAAAAAAATCGTTTTTATCCTACCGGGAAATCCGATGGCGGCATTTTTGATATGCTTTTTACTAGTCGTTCCTTTTTTAAAGGGCGCGCGACTAGAAAAATTTGACGCCGCACTAAATCAAAACGTAAAAATAAAATCTGGACGCCAAAATATCGTGCTGGGTAGCTTTTGCGAGGGCAAATTTAGCGTGACGGATAATAATAAATTCGGCTCTGGTATGATAACTCCGCTCATCAAAAGTAACGCCGTTTTGGTAACAAGCGAAAGCCTCGGCGAGCTAAAAGCGGGTGAAATCGTAAAAATTTTGAAATTTTCTTGACAAATGAAAACGTTTTTGCTAAAATTGCGACTTCTCAAACGGTGCGGGAATAGCTCAGGGGTAGAGCACAACCTTGCCAAGGTTGGGGTCGCGAGT
>CAUQJU010000195.1:0-3585 GCA_963518005.1 uncultured Campylobacter sp. | reverse complement strand
CATCGCTAGCGGCCTAGTCGAAAAGATCGGCGAAGCAAGCTCCTACGCCAAGCTAAAAGACGTTAGCGCGGATAAAATTTACGAGGAGCGCGCTCCGCTAAAAGACCACCACGAGGGGCTTGAGGCGATGAGGCGGCTGTTTGTTGGCTCAGATATCCTGCATGATTTTAGCGAGCTAGACGGTATCGGACACCGCATCGTGCACGGCGGCGAGAGCTTTAGCGACTCGGCTCTAGTTACCCCAGACGTGATCGCCAAAATCGAGCAAAACTCCGTCCTAGCGCCTCTTCACAACCCAGGCCACCTAGCGGGTATAAGAAATGCTATGCAAGAAACGGACAAAAACGGAAGCGGCAAAAAGGTACCTCACGTCGTCGTTTTTGATACCGTGTTTCATAAAACTATCCCCGAGTACGCCTACCGCTACGCTCTGCCATTTGATCTTTGCAAGAGGCTACACATCCGCAGATACGGCTTTCACGGCACTTCGCACCACTACGTGACCAAAAAGGCCGCCGAGCATCTAGGCGTGCCGTACGAGAAATTTAACGCTATCTCGCTGCATCTAGGCAACGGAGCCTCCGCCTGTGCCGTGCAAGGAGGCAAAAGCGTGGATACCTCGATGGGCTTAAGCCCGCTAGAAGGCCTGATAATGGGTACTAGAAGCGGCGATATGGATCCTGCGGTGCTTACTTATCTTTTGAATTTAGGCGAGCTCACGGCTGAGGGCATAGACGCGTTTTTAAACAAAAAAAGCGGACTGCTAGGCATCTGCGGCTCAAACGACATGCGCGAAGTGGTCGCCAAAATGCACGAAGGCGACGAGCGCGCGCATCTAGCCTTTGAGATGTTTTGCTACCGTATAAAAAAATACATCGGCGCGTATTACGCGGTTTTGGGCCGAGTGGACGCAGTCGTTTTCACCGGTGGTATCGGCGAAAACGCCCCGTATAGCCGCGAGAAAATCTGCAACGATCTCACGCACATGGGTATCAGGATCGATCACGAGCTAAATTTCGCCGCTAGCGGCGGCATACGCGATCTAAGCGCCCCTGGCGCAGCGGTAAAAACTCTAGTCGTACCTACTAACGAGGAGCTAGAAATCGCGCTAGAAACAAAAAGGGTGATAGAAAATCTCTAAATTTGACCGCTTAAATTTGAGTTTTCGTCGGCGCGTTTGCCGCAAAAACCGCTTTTATTCGGCGCTTAAAGCAAATTTGACGAGTCGCTTCTAGGGCTCGGTCAAATTTGCTTTTAAATTTACGATTAAAAACGGCGGCAAATTTCAAATTTACGCCGTGTCAAATTTGACTCCAAACCCGCAGAATTTAAAAAGTCCTCGCACAAATTTGCCCGCCCGAATTTACTTTATTTTAAGCTGCGCTCGGTCAAAATTTACGCAAAATTTAATCAAAAGCGACCAAATGACCCTTTCGCAAGCATTTTTTATTAACCGTAAAAAAACAAAAAGAGTGCCGAGCCGCAGCGGCCGGATCGCCCACTCTTATCGCCTTTTGCGTCGGCATTTTTGCCCTATTTTTAGCGGTGCTTAAGGTTTTTGATCTAGGCGGCGGGGCGGCTTTTGTTTTGCTTATATTGTTCTTCGGCTTGCTATTTTGGGTGCCTGCAAAGCTAAAAAGTATCAGCAAAGCGCAAGAGGAATACAACGAATTTTACAAAGAAGTTTTTATCCCCGCGCTCATCAAAGATATCGACGAGAGCTTTATGTATAGCGCTCACGGCGGCATCTCGCAGAGCGAATTTGACGCGGCGGGGATTTATAGACCGAGCACGTTTTATAGCGAAGATAGCGTGCGCGGCGTATATAAAGGCGTCAAATTTAGCCTGAGCGAGGTGATCAGCCACGAGCGCGAATACCCTCGGATAAATAACAAATACGTCGCCGCGTTCGTCATACTAAAGTACGCGTTTGATAAGTATTAAGACTTCAAAGGTAGCGTGCTAAAGTGCGAATTTAACAAGAAATTTAACGGCAAAACGGTCGCCGTTAGCAAGGATTTTAATACTAAATTTTTAGGCGAAAAAGAGCTACTCGACGACGTCAAATTTAACGAAAATTTTAGAGTTTTTACGACGGATAAGGTGGAGGCGAGGTATCTGCTCACGCCTGCGTTTATGGGCAAGCTAAATATACTAAAAGCCTACAAAAACACGCTAAAATCGCCAAGTGCGGCCTTTGTGGATAACAAATTTTATCTATTTTGCTTTAGTAGGAGAAATTTTTTCGAGGGGCGGCTTTTTGATAAACTAGACATCGCCGAGGCTCGCCGCGAGCAAAGATACGTGAGGCAGATGCTTAGCGTCATCGACGAGCTAAATTTGAGCTTAGATATTTATCTAAAATAATTTTAGTAAGCGATTTTACCACTAAATTTAGGCTCTTTGGGTTTGAAGTTTTTGCGCGACGTAAATTTATGCGCGTTGCCGCAAAAACACAACTTTAAGCTTAAATTTTTGCATAAATTTGCCCTATTTTGCTAAATCCGAACGCAAAATTTAGGTTTATCTCTACCTCGTAATTTAGCACACTTAAATTTATCGCCTTTTGCCGTTTAAAGCTTGATTTCGACATTAAATTTATAAAAAGATTAAACTATATTAGACGGGCAAAATAGCTAATATTATAGCTATAATGCTTTTCAATTTTTTATAAATTTAAGGAAAATATCTTGAAATACGCGCTTGATTGCAAGGATAGTTTTGAAAACTCGTTTATATTTTGGCTGACTCGTTACGTCAAATTTAAGCTTAGCTCGCTCTCAAACAAAGAGCTTCGCGACCCAAAGGCGCTAGCAAGCGTAAATTTCGCCCTTAGCCGCGAGATAAAAAACATCGACCAACTAGACGGCCTCGTAAAATCGGCTAGAAACGCGGGACTAACGGGCATAAATACGTACTTTAATCCGCTTAAAAAGATATTCGAGACGCTCAAATTTTACGAGCTAGAGAGCCTAAAGCAGATCGACGAAGAGCTGTTAAGCGAGGTGCTAGCTAGCGTCACGGGCGGGCTAAGCGACGCGAGCAAGAAAAACTACCGCATAAGCGCGATAAATTTTTTCGCATTTTTGGATAAGCAAAACGAAGAGGACGGCAAGGCGCACGTCTTTGACATCGAGCTGAAAAACTGGGGCGGCGTGGGCGGAGCGCGCGGGCAAAAGCTGCCTGAGTTTATGAGCGAGGATGAGGTCAAGAGATTTTTAGAAGCGATCGAAAACGCGGAGTTTAAAAGCAATGCCAACCGCAACAAGCTCATCATCAAAATTATCATTTTTACCGGCATCCGCGTGAGCGAGGCGCTAAATCTAAAGCGCAAAGACATAGCCGAGGACGGCGAACTCTACGTCATAAGAATCCGCGGCAAAGGCAACAAATACCGCGTCGTGATGATCAAGCGCCGCCTCATCGAAGCCCACCTAGACGCGATCGCGATAAACTATATAAATAAAGAAGGCTATCTTTTTATCAATAAAAAAGGCACGCGCCTAACGCAGGCCTACGTGAGCCGCATCGTCGAGCAGATACTCTTTAAAGCCGGCATCCGCAAGGAAAAAAACGGTGCTCACA
>CAUQJU010000194.1:0-3594 GCA_963518005.1 uncultured Campylobacter sp. | reverse complement strand
AAACCGGTAACAATAAAATAAACATCACTACCGTAAACAACGACAAGGTAGAAGCAGTAACCATAAACGCCTTAAGCGGAGTAAATAAGCTAACGGGCTTTATATCAGACCACGTAGGCTCTAGCGACGATAGCTCTATAAAGACTATCAAGGTAAAAGGAAGCGCCGAGCTTGAGATAACCGGACCAAGCTCGCTACAAACATTCGATGCGTCTGCTTATACCGGAAATAAGCTAACTGCAAATTTAAAAGCTAACGGTAGCGTCCAGCACATAATAGGCAGCTCTCAAGACGATACCTTTAACGTAACCGGAGCTACCGGAGCTATCATACCTATTAACGGCGGAGCGGGTAGAGACGTAGTAAATATCCTAAACACCATAAGCGGAAACAAACATGTAGAGATGAGCGGAGTGGAGGAGTTAAATATCAACCCGACTAACTATCCCGGCGCTCATACTCAGCTTGATTTTAGCAGAGCCAGAGATATAGATACTCTAGGTATAGGAGGAGCGGCCGTAACTCCAAATAAAAACGTAACCGTCCTAAACTCCAATATAAAAACCGTAAACATAAATTCCGAAGGCGAAACTATAGTAGGCCTAAGCGATGCCTCGCTAGAAAACTATAATATTAAAAAAGGAACTACCACTACGCTTAAAACCGGAGGGGCTCAAAAACTAAACGTCAACGTAGACGCGCAGACATCCCAATACTTCGGACTAGAAGGCGGAGTAGGCCTAAAAGAGGTAAATTTAACCATAAACAAATCCGCAGCTCCTTTTAGCAGCGCAATAGGAAACCACTATAACAATACGACGTTTGAGACGCTAAACATCGTAAATAAAACCGCTAACGCTTTTGAAAACCACAGAGTAGTAACGAAACTTGCGGACGGAACAACCGTTACTAACACTACGTTAAAAACCTTAAACGTAGAAACTAAAGGCGACTATGAGCTAAGATACAACGTAGGCGGCCTAAGCAGCATAAATTTAAAAGGTACGGGCGAAGCCACTAAAGCTCAAATAGTAACGCAGCCAGGTCAGAGCCTAGGTATGCCTACAGACGGCAGATACCCTCTTCAAGGCACCCAGGATATAAATTTAACCGCAGAAGGTCTAAAGACCCTAGAAGTAGCCGCTATTTCGGGAGGTAAGATAATCACTACTAGAAACGTAAGCCTAACGTCTACTACGGATAAAGAGGGTGCTAGCGTTTCTTACGGTTTTATAGGTTATCACGATACCGTTCCCGCAAATGTATATAAAGTAAATAATGCAACTATAAATGCTACCGGACAAAAGACGTTAGACGTTGTTTCAATTAATGCTGTAGGGGACGTAAATTTAACCACGCACTTTACGCAGGAAGGTTCAAGAGCTAGCTACGGAGCCAATAATAACGCCTATACTATAGGTAGAAACGTTACCATAAAACATACCTCCGAGGCGAACGTAACTGACGGCGAGCTGTATGTGAGAAATCTTTTAAAAGCTGACGGCGATCTAAACGTAACTGCTAGCGGATATAAAACACTAAAGATAGGCGATACGACAAATGCTACTCAAGTAGGAGGTACCGCAAATATCAACACCACAGCTACCGTAGCCGGCAGTACGACTACTTTCGTAATGGGTATAACCGGAGCCACTAACGGTATAAACATAAATGCAAGTGCATCTAGCGGGGTGAGGGATGCCGTACTATCATATGGATCTTTGATAGCTAATGCAAAAGATATCAACATAACTACGACGAATCAAAAGACTGTTACGATCGGGGCTATAAATGCCGGCGGAAATACTGCTGCTACCAGAGGAGATGTAAATATCTCCATGACTACGGATATAGACGGTAGCGCCGTAACTACGGGCCGCATTTCATCTAATATGAAAAACGCTACCTTGAAATTTGAAGGACAAAAAACCTTGACCGTCGGTGACGTAGTGGCAGAGGAGTATTTAACCTCGGGAGTTAAAAATTTCGGTAAAATAAATATCGACGTCAAGGGCAACGGAAGCGAAGCAGCGGCTACTTTCGGTAACATATCCGGCGTAAATGTGGCTTTTAATGCAAATAACCTAAAAAATCTCACCTTGGGCGCGGTAACTTCCGAAAAAGACCTAACTATAAAAACAGGAAATAGCATAGGCGTAAATTTTACCGGTGTAATAAGCGGCAAAAAGGTTAGTATCGATGCATCAAACGCAACGCTTCCGCTAACGGATAACAATCCTGTCACGACGACGATACCTTATAAAATAAGTATAAATGCTGCGACTGAGGCGAGCGTAAAATCGTATTCTTCAAATAGCTTGAATTACTTTGGAATAAACGTTAAACCTACGTTATCTATGGAGAAAAATTTTACCGCTGAAGTTATTAACGGTAGAGGCGGTATGAGTTCTGTTACTGCTAATGCCATAACAGAGACGATAACCCTAAAAGGCGGCGTGACTAATCCGGATAGCGTGATGGCGGCATACACCCCTGCAACTCACAGTTATGCTTACGATCCTTTAGATCCTAGCACTTGGCACGAATCAAATCAGAACTATGCGGCGTTTGCTATCGATACAAAAAATATGGCGGCTTTAAAGAGCATAGACGCTAGCGGATATAATAATCCTACAGACTCTGACGTGAATAATTTTATAGGTATAGTCAAAGTCATAGCAAAAAATGATGCCTTAGAGACTATTGTGGGCTCAAGCGTTAATAGAACTCAAGTAAACGTAGAAGGTGCAGACGGTTCTAGCAATATAAAGAGTATAAAAACTAGCTCGGTAGCCGACTGGATACACATTGATAAAGCCCAAGTAAATAACATAAAAATAGAATCAGGCGCCGGGGATGATACTATCTATATAGGTAATGCTCTGACTCCTAACAAGAAATTTGAAATCAGCGGCGGAGCGGGAAACGATAAATTTATCTTGGGCAGAGCTACAACCGATGCAAATGCTAGCAAGTATATTACCATAACCGATGCAAATAGGGGCGACAAGATTGCTATGGGTTCTACGGCTGCGACTACTTTCCAAAAGATAAATCTAAACGTAGATAGTAGAGCTGATCTAAAAACCGCTATAAACGATGCTTTAGCTAGTGTAAGCGGCTCAACTAACGTAAATACCATTTATGCCGTCGCATACAAAAACGATACATATCTGGTAAGAGATGCTGATACTAATAAGGTGCTGGGTACTGGTGATAATCTTGTCAAGCTAGCGGGCGTTTCAAACTTTGATCTGTTGAGCGCTAATGGCGTAGAAATACAAGAAGGTGCGTACGGAACGGTTCATGGTATAGAAATAACCAACATGTAAGGGTTCTTATCTGAATTTTTGGATCAAATTTAGCTTTTAAATTTGATCCATTTTTTATAAATTTGAATTTATGATCGCTTTGGTATTAAATTCTAGAAAACGACTTTTAACATTAACTTTAAATATCTCTGAATTTAACCTCTATTTTTATATTTGTTAGAATTTTTAAAAACATTTTTTGTATTTTTATGGTAAAATCGCGTATCTTAAAGATACCCAAACCTCAAGAAACACATTAAAAAGGAGTCCTTAATGGCAGTAA
>CAUQJU010000193.1:0-3595 GCA_963518005.1 uncultured Campylobacter sp. | reverse complement strand
ACGGCAGAGCCATTTATAGGATCTATATCACAAAGCCCGGCGGCGTAAATTTAGACGACTGCGAAAAGGTTTCGCGCCTACTCTCGCCGATATTTGACGTCGAGCCGCCGCTTAGCGGAGACTACGTGCTAGAGGTTAGCTCGCCCGGACTTGAGCGAAAGCTAGAAAAACCGAGCCATTTTATCTCAAGTATCGGTGAACTGGCTAAAATCTCGGCCGAAGTAGACGGCGAAAATAAAAAGCTAAAAGGCAAAATCATATCCGCCGATGGCGATGATATCTCGTTTGAGAGCGAAGGTCAAATTTTAAAAATAAAAATCGCGAATATAAAAAAGGCAAAAACCTATATCGAGTGGTAATAAGCCGTGAATTTAAAGGCCCAAACTTAAGCTAATATCCCGTTAAATTTTGAGTTAAATTTTATAAATTTGAGCGCTTTAAATTTAGATCGCAAAGCTTAAACGCGCCACGGTCAAATTTCTTAAATTTAACCTCAAATTTGCAAACCGTCTCCGCATAAATTTAAATTTCCCCCAAAAGCACAAAAAAAGCGGCGTAAATTTCGGCGATTCTACCCGCCTACTCCCCCAAAGCGCGCAGCGTAAATTTAATACCCGACTAGCAAAACATAAGCTAACTTTGGCTATAATCCCTAAATTTTTTAAAAAGTAGGAACTATGAGCTTTTTAGATATTTTTTCCAAAACGAGAAAGCAACAATCCGCTCCTAGCGAGGCTCCGGCGCACTGGGTCAAATGCGACAGCTGTCACTCGCTGATGTATTACAAAGAAGTCGAGGCAAATTTTAACGTCTGTCCAAAGTGCGGTTTTCACATGAGATTAGCCGCCGACAAGAGGATAGCGATGATCTGCGACGAGGGTAGTTTCGTCGAGCTTGATACCAAGCTCAAGCCCGTCGATCCGATCAAATTCGTCGATAAAAAATCCTATAAAAAACGCATAAGCGAAAACGAGGAAAAAACGGGCAGAAGCTCGGCCGTGATCTGCGGCGAGGCCAAGATCGACGGCATGAACGTGCAGCTGGCGGTTTTTGATTTTAGCTTTATGGGCGGGTCTTTAGGCTCAGTAGAGGGCGAAAAGATCGTACGCGCCGTAAAAAGATCGCTCGATAAAAAGCAGCCTCTCATCATCGTTTCGGCTTCGGGCGGAGCGAGGATGCAGGAGAGTACGTTTTCGCTGATGCAGATGTCAAAGACCTCTGCCGCGCTAAAGCTGCTTGACGAGGCTAAGGTGCCCTATATATCGGTCTTAACCGATCCTACGATGGGCGGCGTGAGCGCGTCTTTTGCCTGGCTAGGCGACGTCATCATCGCAGAGCCCGGCGCTCTCATCGGCTTTGCCGGACAGCGCGTTATCAAGCAAACTATCGGAGCCGATCTGCCCGAGGGCTTTCAAAGATCGGAGTTTTTGCTAGAGCACGGTCTAATAGACGCCATAGTCGAGCGCAAAGAGCATAAGCAGTTTTTAAGCGATATGATAAGGCTGCTCTCAAGCAACCCGGCCTACGCCGCCAAGCAGCCGAGCGCTCAAAACTTGGACGACGAGGAATAAATTTGGAAATTTCCGTGTTTTGCATCCAAAAGTCAAAACGTGAAAATTTTGAAAACGAGATCAAAGAGTACGCAAAGATGTCGTCGAAATTTGCCAAAATTTCAGACGTCGTTATATTTAACGACAAGATCGCCAAAGCCCAAAGCAAAGGGCGAGACGAGGCGTTAAAAGCTTACGACGAGGTTTATGAGCCGAATTTAAACGGCTTTTGCGTGGCGCTTGACGAAGCGGGTCGCGAATTTAACAGCGAGGAGTTTGCCAAACTCATCTCGGACAAGGCACAAATTTCGTTTTTTATCGGCGGAGCTTACGGGCTTAGTCAAAATTTTAAACAAAAAACAGACGCAGTCGTCAGCCTAAGCCGCATGACGATGGCGCACAAGATAGCAAAGCTTATGCTTCACGAGCAGATTTTCAGAGCTCTTTGCATAAACGCTAACCACCCATATCACAAATAAAGGAACAAAATGCGCAAGAGCGACCTGGAGCAGTTTAAGGCACTTTTACTGGAGCGAAAAGCACAGATAACTAAAAACATTTTAGACTCGTCAAACGAGATGGCAGGGCTACGCCAAAGCGGCGTCAGCGACGAGTTTGATATCGCCTCCGTAAACGCCGATCAGCTCATCGAGCAATCAATCAGCGCTCAACAAAGACAAGAACTAGCCGAGATCGATGTCTCGCTGCGAAAGATCGCCGACAAAACCTACGGCATCTGCGAGATGTGCGAGGAGGAGATCGGGCTGGCGCGTCTACGCGTCAAACCGCACGCAAAATACTGCATCACCTGCCGCGAGATAGTGGAAAAAACCGCAAAATAGGGGTACGCTATGCAAATCAAACGTTTTATAGCTTGCGCCGTGCTTTACCTGGTCGTAGTCGGCGCGATCGTTTATCTTTTTGAGAGCGGCTCTTACGAGCTTCATCTTAAATTTGCCCTCTTTGGCAGCGGCGCCGAGTATGCGCTAAATTTACCCGTCGCCGTTTGGATGATACTGCCGCCTGCGATTTTGACGATATTTTGCGTGCTTCACATGGCCTATCACGGGTTTAAATTTTACGCCTTTAAACGCAAAATTTCGCACGATGAGAAATTCTATAGAGACCTAAGTAGGGAAATTTTACTCGGCCTTGATACGAACAAAGACTTTAAAACGAACTTTTATAAAATCCCATCCCAGATAGCTAGAATCCTCTCGCCGTGGGATAGATACAAAGACGCAAATATCGAGGGCGAGGAGCTACAAAACGCCCTAGATACAATGCGCACGGTCAAAAACGGCGAAGTCGCCGACCTAAAGAAATTTAAGCTACCTAAGGACAATCCGCTCTTTATCAAAAACGAGCTAAACAAAATAGCAAATTTGGACGGATACTATCTAGAAACTCTTAAAAAACCTATGGGCGATCAAGGCGAAATAGTCCGCGAAGCAAGGAAAAAGCTAATAAATTTAGGCTCGCTCGCCGATATCAAAAAATTTGCTCCCGATCTGGACGAAAAAGAGATCATGATCCTTATCGCCCGCTTTGCCAAAGACGAGATAAATTTGAGCAACGACGAGATTTTGGAGATTTTAAATTCGGATAAAATTTCAAAAGATAGCTTTGGTATCAGCGCCGCGACGCTAAAAAGCAAAATCGCTCCGGACGCCGTCATCGGCATATTCGAGCGCCTCAAAAACGAACGCCAAGAGGCGCAGGAAGCGTACGTCTATCTGCTGTTTGAGTTTGAGATGCTCGAGCGCGCGCAGGAAGTTTTGTCGGGTCTTGAAGCAGGCGAATATCAAAATTTCCGCACCTTGCTATACCTCAGACAAAGCGGCAAAAACGTCCCGACAGATCTATTTTTCAAGCACGCGCATTGCTGATAGATTTTTCAAAAAAGCCGCTTTTTCTAGCTCCGCTCGCGGGCTTTTCGGATCTGCCGCTTAGAAGCGTGGTTAAGCAGTTTGGCTGTGACGTGACGGTTAGCGAGATGATAAGCGCAAACGCCCTAGTTTACGAAGGCAGCAAAACGCTTGAGA
>CAUQJU010000192.1:0-3607 GCA_963518005.1 uncultured Campylobacter sp. | reverse complement strand
ATATATTTTAGTTTCTCCCTTTTCCTAATACTTGGGTCGGATGAAAGTCCGACCTTTTAAAATATCTTAAAAATATTTTTAAAAGATTCGATAAAATACGTAAATACTTTATTTAGGAATAAACATGGATTTTGAGGACCAAATATTAAGAACTTGTGAAAATATAGATAAAAATCTTGCGAACAACAAATTGTGTGACGAGCGAGGATTTGTTAGCCAAGCTATCTTATCTCAGCTTAGAAATTTAGTAGAGTATATTTTTCAAAAAATTCACTCCAGCGAAGAAAAAATAGATACTAATGAGTATCAGCAGACAATTAATGAAAATGCTATTAAATACATCAAATCAAAGGGCGGAAATTTTACTTTTTTAATTCGTTTCCATAATTTTTTAGATAAATCTGTCTCACATTATACACTTACTGAAAATTCATCTGAACGTTTAATGCTTAAGTATTTTATGTATTTGGTAGAGTGTAAAAATTTTTTAAGAGAGCGATATAAGATTGAAGTACTTAGAAATCTTGACAAATTCCCGCTTAATTTAGATAAGAAATTTATGGAATATTATGAAAAGATTGCAGAGAAACTAGAAAATCAGGGTATTTTAAATAATTATTATAAAGAAAACGGTGTTTACTACATAACAAAAATAAAGCCATTTATTGTAAAAGGACAAATTTATTATGAAGTAACATTTGTTAATGCAGTAGATAATTTTAGTAAATTCGATAAACTAATTGCATTTTGTAAATTTAGAATTTTTGATAATTATGCTGTCAATTTATGGATTCGTAATGAAAATATAGAAATTCTAAACAAATCACTGCAGGTAAAAATTATTGACTTTTTGGAGGTTGCTATTAGGCCGGCTGAATTACAAAATTTTGGCAAGATATTTGGACTTAGTCAAAAAATAAGTAAAACAAACGAATATAAAGAATTAATGCAATTTTTGACACGTGAGGAAATTAGCTTAGTTGATTTGATTGATAGTTATGATTACCAAGATATAAAAAGAAACATTATTTCTAAAGGACAAGTTTCGCATATTTTTGATATTTTAGATAAGGCAAAGGCAGTTACCAAAGATGGTAGAAATACAATTAGGTATTTACTACACAACTTACGCAATCAAGTAATAAAAAAGCAACTTCCAAATAATGAAGATAGATGCCTATCGGATTTAAAGCTAAATTCAAAATGCCTTCCTTTTGAGCAAATGCCGTTTGCAACATCTTTGATAAATCATAACCCTGGCTTTTATGACTTATTAGAATGTATAGATACAAGTGGAAGAGAACATGAATTATTTGCTAGAGCAGTAAAAAGCAGGATTGAAAATAGCGGAAGCCTGTTTGTTGATAAAAAGGAATTTAGTTTCAACAATATAGATAATCTAAGATTTGAATTTAGCTCAAAATTATGGCCAGGAAACAAAAACAATCCAAAAGGGCATACTGGTAGGAGAATTGAGGAATTTCAAAGTCACTTTTATATCAAAGAATATGTCGAAAAATCTATCGAAATTATTGATGGGCTTGACAAATTGACACAGAGCGGTATTCAAAACTACTCAAATTCTGCAAAAGAGTGGATAAAGAAAAATTCGACGCTAATTGATGATAAAGAAAAAGAAAATATTGTTATTAATCTATTTGAGAAATCAAAAGTCGCCTTGATTTATGGCGCAGCCGGTACTGGTAAAACGACTTTAATCGATTACGTATCACATTTTTTTAAAGAAAATAGTAAAATATTTTTAGCCAATACAAATACTGCTGTAGATAATTTAAAAAGACGTATTGCTGCGAGCTCAAAAAGTGAATTTAAAACAGTTGCTAAATTAATAGCGGGTACAGACACAAAATGCGATGTTCTAATTATCGATGAATGTAGTACAATAAGCAATGATGATATGCAAAAAGTACTCAATAAAGTAAAATTTGAGCTCATTCTTTTAGTAGGAGACATATATCAGATAGAAGCGATATCATTTGGCAATTGGTTTAAAATCGCTCAGAGTTTTCTTGATAAAGCAACTTTTACATTAGAAAAAACATATAGAACAAAAGATAAAAAACTTTTAAAACTTTGGGATGAAGTAAGAAGTTTTGGTGATTGTATTAGTGAAATTTTACAAAGAGAAAGCTATTCTCAAAAATTAGAAGATTTAAGTTTTGAAGCTAGTGATGATGAGATTGTTTTATGTCTTAATTACGATGGATTATATGGTATTAATAACCTAAATACTATTTTGCAAGAAACCAATAAAGCAAAAACTGTAGAATGGGGCCTTCATAGATATAAGATCGGCGATCCCATTTTGTTTAATGAGGTAGAAAGATTTAAGCCGCTTATTTACAATAATATGAAAGGAAAAATTGTTAATATTGAGCTTGAAGAAAAACGAATTTGGTTTAGCATCGAACTTGAAAAATCAATAACTGGACTAGATGCACAAAAGTATGATTTTGAGTTATTGGAGAATAGCTATAAATCGGTGATAAAATTTTATGTTAATCAATACGGAACGGCTGATGAGGAGGGGAATTCTGAAAATAATGATGAAGAAACTGTTGTACCGTTCCATGTGGCATACGCCATTTCAATTCATAAAGCACAAGGTTTGGAGTACAAAACTGTAAAAGTAGTAATAAGTAGCGAAGTTGATGAAATGATAACGCATAATATTTTTTATACAGCAATAACCAGAGCGAAGGAAAATCTACAAATATATTGGTCGCCGGAAGTCGAAAAGAAAATTCTAGAAAACTTCAAAAAAAGAAACAGCAATAAAGATATTGATTTTTTGCAGAAATTAAAGAAATAAAAGCCGCCCGCAAGACGGCTTAAATTTTATCTCTCGAAAATAAAAATTTTATTCACTCCGTTTTCTCTCGTCGCGACGTAAAATTTGCCGTCCTTGATAGCTAGCGCATGCGCGTCGTTTGTGCCTTCAAAGCTATAAATCTCCACGATCTTTCTGCTGCGCGGATCAAGCTTTAGGATGCTTGAGTATTGCTTCGAAAGTAGATAAACAAACTCGCCGCTCGCATCCATACCCGTGATATAGTAGTCGTTTATATCCCTGCCGTCCTTTACGCCGAGAGCCTCATCGAAGCTCGGAATAAATTCTGTAGACAAAAGGTTATCGCTATCACTAAAACTAGCAATACTCCAACTTTGCTTTATGTCATCTGGCACACTTGCTATAAAAAATTCGCCGTAGAAGCCAGAGTGATCCCAAGAGAGGATATACTGCTGTTTTGCGCGAACTGTGTAGTATCTATCCTTAAAATCAAGACTAAATTTATTATAGCCATCATGCAAATATCTCCACGCCTTATTTGCATCATCCTTGCTTTGATCTGGCATAAATTTGAAAAATTCATACGTTTTGTTATAGCTAATCAGCCCAAGAGAACCTTTAAAAAAGCTTGCACCAACCGTATCTTCCATCTGTATGATCCAATCAGGCGTGCTTCTTAGATAGCTTTTTATCTGATCTAAATTTTCATCCATAGAGTAAAGCTCAAATTTTAGTGTGCCGACCAAAAAACTTTTGCTCTCCTCATCATAGTCAAGACCTGTAACTGGATTGCTA
>CAUQJU010000191.1:0-3619 GCA_963518005.1 uncultured Campylobacter sp. | reverse complement strand
TCCGCTAAAGCCGTAAACGTAAATTTTAGTTGCGGCCATTAAATTTCTCCGTCGTGGCCATGCCTTCTTTACTCACGCCGCTTCGTTTTAGCACCTTTTGCACCGTTAAAATCGCGATTCTCGCGTCCAGCGCAAAGCTAAGCTCGCGGACGTATCTAGCGTCAAATTTAAACTTCTCCGCCCAGCTGATCGCGTTGCGGCCGTTTACCTGCGCTAGCCCCGTGATGCCGGGTCTCACGTCGTGGCGAGTCGCCTGCTCGGCGTCGTAAAGAGGCAGATACTCGACTAAAAGCGGACGCGGCCCGATGAAGCTCATATCGCCCTTTAGCACGTTAAAAAGCTGAGGCAGCTCATCAAGGCTAAGGCTTCTAATAGTCTTGCCGATGCCGCTTAGGCGCATCTCGTCGGGCAGCAGCTCGCCGTCCGCGCCGCGCTCGTCGCTCATCGTTTTAAATTTGTAAATTTTAAAAATTTTAGCGTGCAAACCCGGGCGTGCCTGCGTAAAAATGACGTCACGGCTAACCTTAAAATATATCAAAATCGCAACGACCGCCATGATCGGTAGCGTCAAAACTATAAGAAAAATCGCGCCGCAAATGTCCAGTAATCTCTTAAAAAACGCCCTATACATCGATAAATTTCCTATAAATTTCTATATATTTCCTAGCGACCGCTCGCTCGTCAAACTCGCGCACGGCAAGTTCCCGCCCGTTTCGCCCCATCTGTGCGGCCAAATTTTCGTCGTTTAACAAAATTTCTATCTTTGCGGCTAGATCGGCGGAGTTTTTCGCCTCGCAAAGCAGGCCGTTAAAGCCGTTCGTCACCGCCTCGTTACATCCCGCCACGTCGCTAGCCACGACCGCGCGGCTCATACTCATCGCCTCTAAAACCGTGCGCGGGAAGCCCTCTTTGTAGCTTGGAAGCGCAAGCAAATAACTAGCCTTTAAAAGCTCCGGCACGTCGTCTCTAGCGCCCAGATACCGCACGGCACCGCCCTTTAAAAACTTCGCGTCGGCGGTGCTTTTGTTTCCTTCAAACCCTTCGCCCGCAAAGACGAACGCGCAGTCCTCGCGCCCGCGTAAAAGCTGCGCCGCCTCGTAAAACTCGCGCACGCCCTTGTGCCACATCGCGCGCGCTATCATCAGTACGATTTTTTTGCCGCGCAGATCCTCGCCCAAATTTGCGGCCGGTACGCCATTTTCGTCAAATTTGAGCGTATCCACGCCCACGCTTTTTATCTTAAAAATTTTCTCCTCGGCTATCAAACCGCGACTCAAAAAATACGCCGGATCAGCCTCGTTTACGAACACGCAGCCGTCGCTTATCTTTAGCGCTTTTTTATAAAGCGTCTCGATCGCAGCGCGCACCAGACGGGTTTTTAAGTCGTTATCGATATAAAAGCTACCAAGCCCTTCAACCAAATTTATCACGCGCTTTATGCCGGCTTTTTTAGCCGCAAAGGTGCCAAACACGTTTGATTTATGAGCCGAGGTTTGTAGCAGATCCAAATTTAACCCGCGCAAAATCTCGGCTAGCTTTTTTGAGTTTTCAAGCACGGTTAGAGGATTTAGGCTCGCGCGGTCAAGCTCGTACGTCACGCAGTTAAACTCGCTTTTTAGCCTATCCGTATACTCGCCCTTTGGCGCGATAGCGAAAACCTCGTGCCCGAGCCGCTTTAGCTCGCGCATGATCGGCGCACGGAAAAAATAAATGCTCATATCGGCGTGACTCAAAAATCCAAATTTTGCCATACTATGCCGCCTTTTCCGACTTTTTCGCCGATATTCGCTCAAGGTGGCTCGCCGAGTCGCGACGATAATTTATATCGTCTCGGCCCACATCGGCGTGAGATAAAAATCCAAATTTAGCCATTTAAAAAATATCCTTTAAATTTTGCGCCCTCATCTTAGCAACCTATAAATTTTAACCGCGCCGTTTAAAACGACCGGCTCAAATAGCTCTTTGTCGTAGTTTTCGAGCACGAAAAGCTGTATGTAGGCCGAGTTTAGCACCGCTTCGTCAAGCACCAAAAACCGTCTATAATCCTTCATAAAAATGAGATAAATTTTACCGTCCGCGTTCATCTCGTGCTTTTTAACGACTAGCTTGTCTTTCTCGTCGTAGCTTGTTTCAAAGTACGTATTTACGGGTATTTCGCGCTCGCCGATATAGACTTTAGACGCATCGCCAGATACGCTAAAACCTCCGCCGATATTTATCGTATCCTCGTCTATGGAGTAAGGTTTGCCCGGATAAAATATCGCCCCGTACTCCTCGCCGCTGTTTAGATCGAGGTTTGAAAAGCGCAAAACGGTGCTAAAAATATCAAGCATGGAATCCGGTAAATAGTAGTAAATCTCGCGCGTTTTTTGCGGCGGGCGAAAATCCTTGTCGTTTAGCGAATACAAAAACGAATTTACGTTAGTCGCGTTGTAGTCCTTCATCATCTGCGCCAAATTTAGCCCGAATCTCTCGCTAAAATTTCGCTCTGTGTACTCGACCTCTAGACGCGCCATATTTGCCGACATGCGTTGATTAGCCGCTAGCGCGAAGCTCACGGCGAAGTTATCTCTACCCAGGTGCTTGCCGCCGTCGATGAGAGTCTTGACGTCTGCGTAGTAGCGGATCGGATAGCCGTAGTCCCACCACGCCAGCACGTAGTCCTCGCGCCCTGCTATTTTGCGTAGTTTATCTAGACTCTCCACCTCGCTTTTGGCAAAAACCGTGCCGACTTTGTAGCCGTAGATATGCTCAAGGCACGGCATCAAAGATAGCGCGGCAATACAAAAGACGCAAATTTTTTCTAAAAGCGCGTGTTTTTTGAGCGAGTTTAGCTTGGATGTCGCAAAAAAAACCGCCCAGCAAATAATACCTACGGCGGCGCGAGACGCCAATTCCTTAGCCCTCGCCTCGTCGTCGAAATTTAACGAAAAGAATGATGATTTGTCGCCCAAAAAATCGTAATAATCCGCAATATAAACGAATAAAACCGCCGAAAATATCGCCAAGCAAACGGCGCAAAATTTATCTAAAAGTTTTCTTTTTTTGAAAAAATCCACGCAAAGAACCGCGAAATATCCAAACCCTATCGCCATAATCGGCACGGAGTAAATGGTAAATCTAAGCCCGCCTTTTAGCGCTAAAAACCCAAGCGCCAGCATCGGAAGCGCGAGCAAAAAGGAGCGAAATTTAAGACACAGCGCGGCGATGCCTACAAGCGACAGAGCAAACGTCGCGATATGCCCGCTGATACGCTTGGCAAAAGCGTTTATCGAGTTAAACTCAAACGAAAAATCATCCATTTCCATGATAGTTTTATTTACGTTGTAAAAATGAAAAACGGGCTCGCTGCTCTCCGAAACCCCGCGAAATACGTAAAATTTAAGCTGAAATAAAATTTGATTTAGCCCGCCGCTAAAGCCAAGTAAACCTACGACAAGAGCTAGACACGCGGCTACGACGCGCTTATCCCAGATCTGCGGACGAAATCTCATCGCTAGATAAAGCGCGACCGCAAGCGCGCTTTTAGCGTAAAAATCAATATACGTAAGCGCGACTATCATCAAAATAACAGCTTCGTAATTTAGCGCGTTTGTCCTATCAAAAATCAAAGTAGAGA
>CAUQJU010000190.1:0-3630 GCA_963518005.1 uncultured Campylobacter sp. | reverse complement strand
CGAGTCAAATTTGACGCGAAGCTCGCAGATGGATTTAAATCAGCCTGCCGAGTTTAAATTTGCGCCCGATTTTGAGAGTATGCGCGACGACACGCACGATTTTGGCGAGGCGTATTCGCTAAAATTTAAGACCGATGACGGCGCCATAGCGGGGGCGGATCTGGCGTTTTTAGACGACGAACTAAAGCGGCTAGAGAGTCAAAATGCCGTAAAAACGGAGCAAAAACCAAGCGGCGGTGCTAAATTTAACCAAAACTACGCGCCGCAAACGGCAAGCTTTGGCGAGCCGCCCTTTGATCCGGACGATGTGAGCGAGATGTTTAGCGAGGCGGCGGACTATTAGGGTACCGCCGCACCATTTGAACAAGACGCGAGCGAGCCTGTAAACGCGGCTGTAAGGCAAAATTTAGATACGGTAAATTTAATAGGAGACGATTTTCAAAGCGAAGCGAATTTTGACGACTCGTCCTCAAACTAGGAAAATTTGAACGCTCAAAAGCCGACGCCAAATTGGGCCTTAAAAACCCAACCCGAACCCAACGCTGCAAAAACTCAAGCGGTTTTAAACGAAGCCAAACGACTGTTTGGAGAACCTGAAGTCTTAGAAATTTGAGGCGTTTGATTTAGCTCGTTAAATTTGCATACCGTTTTGATATTTTTGGTAGGGCGCAATAGTAAGCGAAATTCGCCAAGCCTTTTTTGAAGCAAACGATGACGTCATAAAATGCTACAAATACCAAGCCGTGCTAGATACTCGCACGTCAGAGCTATGCAGAGCCTACGACGGGCTAATATGGGATAAAGACTACGAGCCTATCGGGCATAACTTCCCGTTTCGCAAACCGCGCGTAAATACTCATTTTAACTGTCGCAGTACCATAATACCCGTAACTAAAAGCTGGGATGAGCTAGGCGTCGAGGGGATGGATAGCGCAAGCGACCGCACTAGGTCAAGTATGAACGGCTACGTGCCGCAGGATATGACGTTTAACGACTGGCTAAAAACCCAAAGCCCCGAAACGATAGAAAAGACGCTAGGCAAAGGCAGAGCCGAGCTATTTATGCAAGGCAAAATCACTATGCGAGATTTGATAACGCAGCAGGGACGGAGCGTAAATTTAGAGGATTTGGCAAAGAAGAAGACGCCAAAAACGGTATTTTCAAAAGATAACGTAAGTATAAACGAAATAGAAGCCATCCGCGATTGGACGGGGGCTAGCAGTAGAAAAATCCGCGAGTATATGACCGGTACATTGAAAGAGCAGTTATATCCCGAGGAAAAAGAAAGTTTTGATAACTTTATTAACTTATTCAATAAATACGAAAGCAATGTAAAAAAAGGAACAGACATATATAGGGGAATAGGCTTTGATGAGATTGAAGCTTACGAAAATAGCATGTTTGCGAAGTTAAAAGCCGGTGATGAATATTTTGATAAGGCTATTTCTAGCTTTTCGCTAGAGCAAAGCGTAGCAAAACATTTCAGTAGTCTCAACGGAAGCTACAAAGAGATAATACTAAAAACAAAATCGCGAGGCAAAGAGCTTTACGTAAATGATTTCTCAGACTACGAAGAAAAAGAGGTTTTGGTCAAAGGCGGTGAAAAATTTAAAGTAATCGAGATAAAAGACGAAGTGATAGACGGCGATAATGTTACGGTTGTTTATATTGAATAACTTTTGTTAAAGCCAATCGGAAGCATAAGCTTTATAGGTTTTTTTGCGCCATTCCGAAAGAAAATCTTTATTTATGGATTTTTCTTTAAATTCGTCGTAGGCTTCTTTTATCCTTGATTCGTTTTTCATTAGATAGTAGTCAAGCGTAATAGTGCCGCCTGAATTCTCGTATGCTTCAAATTTGTCAAAACTCATTACTCCGCCGTCCGGACTTACTATTACCGCAGAGGGCTTTTTAACCCATTTGTCGTTTTCATCTACGCGCAAGCCGTATGTTGCGTCGTAAGCGACCCGCAACCATTTTAAAAGAAAATCTTTGTCTTTTGATTTCTTATTGAATTCGCGCCATCCTTTGTCCTTTGTCAAGTCGTTTTGTTGGGCGTAATGATAAGAGGCGCGAACTGCATTTGAGCTATTTTGTGCAAACTCGTTAAAACTAATCATAATAAAATCCTTTTCTTTTATTATACCACTTTTTTACCAAACCAAACCGCTTTAAAATTTAAGTTACTATTCTATCAAAGGCAGTGCCTTAAATTTAACTCTTGTGGAGGACGAAATGACGATCGAGGAGCTAGAAAAGCAAGTCAGTGATTTGCAAGCCGAAAAAGAAGCGATGAACGCTAAAAACAAAGAGCTTTTAAGCGAGGTAAAAAAGCTAAAAGCTAAAAATAGCGACGCGGTGGATGCCGAGAAATACGCCGAGCTTGAAGCTAAATACGACGAGCTAAAAGAGCAAAACGATAAGCTCGCTAAAAAATACGATACCGATACGAAAAAGCTAAATGCCGATCTAGCTAACGCTAACGGCTCGCTAAATAAGTATCTAATCGACGCGGGGCTAAGCGATAATCTCGCAAAAGCGGGCGTAAAGGCGGAGTTTTTAGAAGCGGCTAAAGCTCTTTTGCGCGGCAATGCCAGCTTGAAAGACGACAAGGGCGAGCTAAAAGCGTATATCGCGGATAAGCCTATAAGCGAGTTTGTGAGCGAATGGGCGCAAAAAGACGGTAAAGCTTTTATAGCGGCGCCTCAGGGACTTGGCGGAGGAGCTAGCGGAGGCGGCGGTAACGTAAATATCGGCGCTAAATGGGGCGGCACTCGCGGCGGTAAAAACAAAGATAAATTTGTAAATTTAGCTCAATCAGGTACCGCATGATTTAACTAATCTACGGCAAATTTGAGTTTTAAAAGGCGCCGAGCGGTAAAATTTGCAAAACCGTCGCGGCGATAAAAGTAGAGCTGCGTTGCTCGGCGGCGCAGTAAAATTTAAACAAAAAAGCAAAGCGCACATAAAGCGGCTAGTCTCGTAAATTTAGCGTAAGATGCGAGAAGCGAGGGACGATGAAAGCTAAAAGCAAATTTAAAAAGCCGCGTTAAATTTTGACGCTTAGATAGTCCGCCGTCGCAGACGTAAATTTAAGCGGAGAGGGTTTAGTAAATTTATAAATTTTAGAGAGTTTTAAAACAGGTAGGCGAGCCGCGAACGACTCGCGCGTAAGATAAGAGCGACCGTCAAATTTGGTCCAAAGGGCGCAAATTTACGACTCGTTTAGGATTGAAAGCAACTCTTTATTGTCCTTGGTTTTTAGCATCTTGGCGTATAAAAACTTAAGCGCCTCTACGTCGTCCATCGTAGCTATCGCCGAGCGGATAGCCCAGATCTTTTGCAGTTCGTCGGGTTTTTGCAGTAGTTCTTCTTTTCTGGTGCCTGATTTTAGTACGTTGATGGCCGGGTAAATTCGGCGGTCGGAGATGTTGCGATCTAGTACGATTTCGCTGTTGCCCGTGCCTTTAAACTCCTCGAAAATTACCTCGTCCATACGCGAGCCCGTGTCGATGAGCGCGGTAGCGATGATAGTGAGACTACCGCCGTGTTCGATGTTTCGCGCCGCGCCGAAAAAGCGTTTCGGCTTATGCAGTGCGTTTGCGTCCACGCCGCCGGTTAGCACCTTGC
>CAUQJU010000189.1:0-3641 GCA_963518005.1 uncultured Campylobacter sp. | reverse complement strand
AGCGGTTAAAATGGCTCATAGGATTTTAAAACAAAGGCTAGGATATGCAAACTCTAACCATACGAGCGGACGAAACGCTGATAAGCCAAATAGTGGCAATAAGTAAAGCGTTAGCGGATACGACTAATCAGAAGCTGATTATCGACGAGGATTATCCGATTTACGATGACGGCAAGACAATGAAGCAAAGAATAGCCGATTACAAAGCCGACATTGAAGCGATTAGGCGCGGCGAGCTTGAAACCTATCCGCTAGAGACGTTAAAAGCCGAGATGGAAAAATGGTAATTAGACGCACGGCACGCTTTAACCGCGAGCTAAGGGCAGTATTTGACTTTATCGCAAAGGATAGCCCAAACAGAGCGCAGGGTTTCGTCGGCAAGCTACTGGACGCCGTGGAGCTTTTGAGCGATAACCCGCGACTAGGACGAGCAATAACGGACGATAAAAGAGAGCTTATTGCCAAAGGTTATGTAATACCCTACTTGATCGACAAAGACGCCATTAAACTTTTAGGCATTTACAAAGCCAACGAGTGGCAAGCGTGAAACATCAGCCAATTTTAAGACAACGAAGCTTAATTAAGCCTCGAGCCAAAAACCGCCACAAAAATACAAAATCTTAAGCAAAAAAATTAATATTGAAATACTTTAAGCCCTCTAAACTTAAAAAATAAACCTCATCGCTTACAAAATCCCTAGAATACGGCATTACAGAAATAATAGTTTGAAAACTGGAATTTTTCATAACCATTTTCCTAATCTCGTGAAACTTAGGAACATTGAGTTCATATTTTGACATTTTTTATCTCAAATGTATACATCAAATGACGATACATAAGTGCTTTAATACACTTCTGCAAGTCGCCTCTAACCACCATTACCCATTTTTTACAATCTAAGGCACTTTTTAAAACCCCCTAAAATACGGACTTTGAGCGATTTTACCCCTAAAAAACAATCTAAACTAGTCAGGCAAAGCTAAAGATTTAAAAGTATTTTAAAAGTATTTTTGGCAAAATTCTAAAAGTCAAGCGAAAAAATATTTTTAAAACTCTCCAAACGCCCTATTTATCGGGCTTACAAAGCACCCCAAAAAATATTTTTAAATGCTTGAAACGCCTAAAATAGGTATTTTTAAAGCTTAAATAGCGAAAAATATTTTTAAACCTCATCATACCCCGTATTTTAGGCACTTAGCGAGCATACAGCAGCGATTTTAAAAGTATTTTTGCGGCGAACTTTTACCCAAAAACTCCAAAAAATATTTTTAAATCGTTTCAAATAACGTATTTTAGGGGATTAAGGCGTAATGGCTAGGATAGTAAAACCGCTTACCGATAAGCAAATCAAAGAGGCAAAGCCCAAAGACAAAGACTACAAGCTCACGGACGGCGACGGCTTAAGACTAATAGTAAGCAAGACCGGACGCAAACGTTGGGTATTTTCCTTTATTAGCCCGGATAGCGGCAAGCCAAATAGCACCGGGCTAAGCAATTACCCTACATTGTCGCTAGCCGAGGCAAGAGAGAAGCGAACCGAGCTTAAAAAGCTAGTGATGAACGGCGCAGACCCAATAACGGACAAGAAGCGCGCCAAGGCTCAAAGAATAAGCGATCATAACCGGAGCTTTGAAAAGGTCTTTAGCGAGTGGCTAGAGATTGAAGCTAAAAACGTTTTGCCGCAGACGCTCAAAACCAAGCGCGGGCGCATAGAAAATCACGTAATGCCGATCCTAAAAGACAGAGGCATAAAAAGCATAACCCACGGCGAGATAGCGAGCATACTAAAAGAAATATCAAAGACGACGCCCCAAACATCCGAAATAATCAATCAAATTTTAAACCGCGTCTTTTTATTCGCAGTATCGAGCGGCTACGCCGAAATTAACATTATGGCAAATATCGACGCTAAAACGCTCATACCCAAAACCAAAGTAGAGCATTACGCAAAACTTACCGAGCGCCTAGAGCTACAACTGCGCCAAGCCGTGCGCGATTTCTCGCAAATAATCGACACTGCAACCAAAGCGCAGCCGGCAAAGCTCGCATACAAAGCGCACAATAACAAAAGAGAGCTAAGGGCGTAACAGCCCCCGATCTATCCGTAACGCGCCGTAACGTTACATTGTAACGCCTGAACCTCATCGCATATTATTCCGCCTATTTTTACCCCAAAAACCGCCCGAACCTTAAGCCGATTTTTGCCCGTTTCGTTTACTTTAAGAAACAGAATTTTTGCGCCCTCTATACTTCTCCAGCAAGTCTAAAGAAAGATTAATACATTATTAATCAACTTGAAAAATAAAGAGTGCGATAATACGCACGCATACGAGCTTAACTCATATTTTTTCAAGATGACAAAAAACGCATTTTAAGAAATTGACCCCTTAGTGTATTCCCTCCGTATTTATTTTTCATCCCTCAAAAATCCCGCCTTTTTGATAAATCTAGCCTCTTTTCCTTAAAGTAGCGAGTGAGTGAAACAAGCGAGCGATAATCTAATACCAAAGAGAGCAAATTAACATAATAGCCCATAGAATAAAAATAAGGGGGCTACGCTCAAAAAAGAGCCTCCGGGACATACAAAGACATCAAAAGGAGTTAAAATCAAACAGAGGGCTTTATTTTGAGTTTAAAAGCGATGAGGTTATTTTTGAGTAGAGCATACGCCCCCTCGAGGGCGAGGGCGGTTAATCCTATTGCGCCCTAATATTACACTGCGAAGCATTAAAACAAAATAAATCTATCTGATAGCTTATGATAGCGAGTAAGCATAAAAATAAAGCTAGTTTTAAAGCAAAGGCGGTTAAAATTTAGCCCAAAAGGATTAAAATGCAAATCGCGCTAAACATCAAAAACGCAAACCCTGCGCTATTTAAGGCGCTATCGGCGTTTTTAAAAACTCAACCTAGCTTAGATTATGAGCTTACAAAAAAAACGATTAACGGCTATTCGCCTAAATTTGAAGCCGAGATATTAAAAGACCTTGACGGGGTAGAGCCTCAAACTTTTAAGAGCGTCAAAGACTTCAGGCGAGCCGTAGACAATGGCGAAATTTAAGCTCAAATATTCAAAAAGCTTTTTAAAAGACTACAAAAAGTTATCAAACGGTGATAAAGACTTAACCGACGCCGTATTAAATAAACTCATAGACGGAGAGCATTTAGAGCCTAGACACAAAGACCACGCCCTAAAAGGTAAGCTAATAGGGCTAAGGGATTGCCACGTTAAGCCCGATTTGGTCTTAATCTACAAAATAGACGAGGGCATACTAATCTTTACCGCCGTCAGAATATCCAACCACTCAAACGCTTTTTAACTCTGCTTAATTTTCGGCTTACGTAGCAATCCTCTTAAATGCGAGCTTTGTCCGAGGCCTGTTTATGGCATAGATTTAATCTAGGTCATAGGCACATTATGCCCTAAGCCGGATTTAGCCCATAGGCGCAAAGTAAAAGGGCGTAGCCGCTACCGACACCCCCGCCCTGAGTTTAAAGGGGGTGGCATTCAATTCACCCCCTTTTTTTTGGATTTCACGAAAAAATGAAAACGGACTTATTCAAAAAATCCTGAAAAAGGGGTTATCCGCAAAAAAAAAGGAAACCCAACCGGCCGAATATTTGACCCGTTCAAGCTGGGTG
>CAUQJU010000188.1:0-3653 GCA_963518005.1 uncultured Campylobacter sp. | reverse complement strand
ATTTTACAAGACACCGTTACGCTTCGCATCGTACTTATCGCCATAAATATCTATATGTTTCCGTCTCTTATCGCGCTTTTGGCGCTTGATTTGCGCGGCTATTATTTGAAAAGCAAAGGTGAAAAAAGAGCCGAATTTTCATTTTTTAACCTTGCTCGCGAGGGTTTAAAGGTGCTTAAATTTATCGCCTTAAGGCGTAAAATCTAAATTTATACGGATTTTGATTAAAAGCCGAAATTTTCGTAAATTTAAGCAGACTCAAAGCCGCTTCGCCGCTTTTGATTATCGGTGGAAATTATTTTCGCCTAAAAGTTAAGGCAAAAACTTTCTATATTTTTTGCACGGTAAAATTTAGCAAAATAAACCCGCATGTAGCCGAAATTTAAATTTCCTTTAGCGGCTAGTTTAGAGGCGGTTTATTCTGGCTCTTTTGTGCCGTTTTTTGATTTTTTGCTTAGGCGTTTTACGTAAAAGATATAAATCGCGGTGAGTAGGCCGACGGCGGCAAGCAGGGCGATCACGATGTGGCTAAAGGTATCTTTGTCGTAGTTTTTACCTAGATACCAGCCTACCGCAAGCAGTACGGCGACCCAGATGCCCGCACCCAAAGCCGTATAGAGGCAAAATTTAAAGATATTCATACGCGCAAGGCCTGCCGGCAGGCTGATGTACTGGCGGATGCCGGGGATCAGGCGGCAATTAAAGGTCGAAATCTCGCCGTGCTTGTTAAAAAACGCCTCGAATTTGCGCATTTTCTCCCCCGTGATACCGACGTATTTGCCGTATTTTAGCGCGAGCTCCCGCCCGAAAAAGTAACACAGATAGTAGTTAAACACGGCTCCGGCTAGACTGCCTGCCGTTCCGACGGCCCAAGCTGCAAATAGATTCATCTTTCCTTCGTGCGCGAGATAGCCCGCCGGTATCATCGCCACTTCGCTTGGAAACGGAAAAAACGAACTCTCTAAAAACATCATCAAAAAGATGCCCGTATACCCCCACTGACTCACGTAAGAGACGATAGTATCTATGATAGAATGAAGCAAATTTAGCCTTTATTTAGGATTTGAGAAACGAAATCATACGCTATAGCAAGCGCAAAAATCGCAAAAATCGTCGCGCAAACGCTATCAAGCGTCTTTTGGCGACTCAAAAACGCTTCGCGCGCCTTTTTTACGGCAAAAAGCCGACCCAAAAGCACGAAAACGAATACGCTTTGGACGGATATCGCGCCGATCAATAAAAAAATATCTTTTATCGGCGCGGATTCGTCGATAAATTTAGAAAAAATGCTAGCAAAATACAAAATAGCCTTAGGATTTGAGATATTTGTAAGTATCCCGAGGATAAAAAAATGCTTTGCGCTTACATTTTTTTCTTTTTGCATTTGTTCTTTGTTTGCTTTTTTGCTACGGGCGGAGCGAAATAGTAAAAAGCTCAAAAAAAGCAGATAACAGACGCTAAACAGCGCTAAGGCGTATCTGATAAGCGGCGTGGCCTCAAAAAGAGCCTTTAGTCCAAACGCCGTCAAAAAAACCCATAAAACTATGCCGGCGCAGACTCCCAAACAAGCATAAAAGCTATATCTAAAGCCGTGTGCTAGCGATACGCGAAGTATCAAAAACACGTCTGGCCCCGGCACGATAATAGCGATAAAATGCGTCAGCATGATGGCGGCTAGAGAAACTAAGCTCAATAAATTTCCTTTAAAAAGCGAGATTTTAGCCAAAAGACGCAAAAAATAGCCTAAAATCGCCTTGGGTAAATCCACGAAATTAGCCGCTTTACGTAAGCTAAATTTGTTTAATAGCGCCGCGCGGATCGTTTGGAGCGGATTTAAATTTATCCTCGCTTTTACCGCTTCTTTAAAACTAAGAATGTATAATTGTCCCAAATTTTTAAACAAGGAATAACGATGGATAGAGTAGAGCAGGCCATAAACGATATAAAAAACGGCAAAATGGTCGTCATGGTCGACGATGAGGATCGCGAAAACGAGGGCGATCTGGTATTTGCGGCGACCTTTAGCGATACGCAAAAGGTAAATTTCGCCATTACTCATGCAAAAGGCGTACTGTGCCTCGCGCTAAACGAGGAGATCGCGCGTCGCCTCGATCTAAATTTGATGGTGGATAAAAATACATCCTGCCACGAGACGGCGTTTACCGTCACCATAGACGCCAAAAACACGACTACGGGCGTGAGCGCCTACGAGCGCGACGTCACGATCCGTCTAGCCGCCGATCCGATGTCAAAGCCGCAGGATTTCGTGCGCCCGGGGCATATTTTCCCACTCATCGCTAAAAAAGGCGGCGTGCTAAGCCGCACCGGACACACCGAAGGCTCGGTCGATCTATGCAAGCTTGCCGGCCTAACGCAAGCAGCCGTCATATGCGAGATCGTAAAAGAGGACGGAAATATGGCTCGCAGACCCGATCTAGAAGCATTTTGCGAAAAATTCGGGCTAAATATGGTCTCGGTTTCCGAGCTCGTGCAGTACCGCCTAAAACACGAAAGCCTAATCGAGATAAAAGGAAAAAGCGCGGCTAAGATAGCTGGCTTTGACGCGCTAAAATACGAGATCCTGGATCACAAAGGCGAGCGTCACTATGCCTTTGTTTTCGGCGAGATAAAAGACAAAACCGCGGTCAAATTTCATCAAATTTCAAGCGACGTCGAGTTGCTTTGCTCCGATAAATTCGACGACTTGCGCGGCTCGCTTGAATATCTAGCTAAAAACGGCGGAGTCGCGGTGTTTTTACAAGGCGAGGAGAAGTGCGGCGGACAGGTCAAGGACTACGGCATCGGCGCGCAAATTTTACACAAGCTGGGCGTCAGCCGTATCGAGCTTTTAAGCGCGAATAAAAACAAAGATTTCGTCGCGTTAAAGGGCTTTGGGCTTGACATCGCGGGCTATAAAGAGTAACGCAAGCGGGCCTAGCGAGGTTGCGCGGGCCTTTGCCAAGACGCTAAATTTGGGGCTTTTGTACGCGGACAAAAAGGGCGTCATAAAATTTATAAATAAAAAATTCGAGCGGATTTTCGCTCTAGCGCCCAAGTTTTTTTACGGGGCGAAATTTGACGAGATGATCGCTGCGGCACAGGGGCTTGACGAGCTAAAAAGCTTTGAAAATCTCAAAAACAGCCCGATAAACTCGAGCGATTTTGTAGTAAAAAAGGGCAAAAAATGCTTCAGGCTAAACGTTTCAAACGTGCTTGAGGGCGGGGTGAAATTTGACGGATTTATCCTCGCGGTCACCGACGTCACGCACGAAGCGGAGCTAGAAAAAAAGGAACTTGAGCATAGGCGCTCGGTACTAGCTCACGCCAAAACCGCGCTGGTGGGCGAGATGATAAACTCCATCTCGCATCAGCAGCGTCAGCCTCTAAGCGCGCTGGGACTGTATCTGGATAACATCGAGGAGTGCGCGCGCGAGGGCGAATTTGAGCGTATATCGGCTCAAATCGCAGCCTGCAAAAAGAGCCTAAGGCTCATGGACGAAACGATAAAGGCGTTTAGAAATTTTTACGCCAGCGGCGAGGGTGCGGCGAAATTTAATCTCGTTAATATCATAAACGAGCTTATTTTGATAGTGCGGCCAGAGCTAAACTCTCACGGTATCGAGCTAAAATTTGCTAGCAGTAGCGGCAAATAC
>CAUQJU010000187.1:0-3655 GCA_963518005.1 uncultured Campylobacter sp. | reverse complement strand
TCGTAGTAGGACAGCGAGTTTCTAAGCGGACTTGGCAGAGCGTGGAAAATTTCATCGAATTCATCCGCTAAATTTTGCGGATTTTTTTCGTCGAATTTTGCCTGTATGCGCATTATCGCGGCGGCCGATTCTTCGTTTAGAGCGTGCGCCGAGGCAAGGCCTAGCATCGCGTTTACGCCGCTAAATCTATCAGCGCCTTGGCTAAAAACGAAAAAACGCGAAAATAGCGAGTAATAAAGCCCGCGTCCTGCCGCAAATTCGCCCTTGCTAGTCATTGCCTTCCTTTATCATTTTTATCTATTTTTTGAGATTTTTCTCGGTTGTGAAACTATACTACTTTTTGGCTTATTTCTTATACTTAAAAAAAATTAAATCAAAAAAATTAATATACGCTTAAATATGCCTTAATTGCATATTACTTGTAGCGAATTTTAGAGGATAAAAGAAATATGAAATTTACGCATATATCTTGCATTTACGCTTTATTTTGATATTTACTTTTAACTAGGCTATTTTAACGGGCGCTAAACGAGCCTAAATTTAAAACCTGGAGCGAAATTTGCAAAATTTAAGGCTCATTCAAGCCCTAAAAACGCTCCCTCGTCAAATTTAAAATAAATCCTCTCGCCGACGTTAAAATTTTGCGAATTAGGCGCCAGGGTTTTAATCAAAAAGTCGCCGATTTTGATTTTTACCAAAAGCTCTTTGCCAAGATAGAGCGAAACCGAGTGCAAGATACCTTCAAGATAGCCTTCTATCAGCGTTTTGCTTAGCATGATTTTGCTTGGATTTACGGCGATCTTTACGGCGTTACGTAAATTTTGCGGCAAATTTACGCTCGCATTTTCGTCAAATTTCAAAACCCCGTCCCGCGCGTCAAAAATATTTTTGTACTCGAATTCGCAAACGCGCCCCTTGTGCAAAAAGACGTTTTCTTCGGCGACCGCGCTTAGCCATTTGTCGTCGTGGCTAGCGATCACAAAGCCGCAGCCGTATCTTTGCCGCATATAAAGCACCGCCTTGCCAAACAGCTTTGAGGTGCCCACGTCCACGCTATTTGTCGGCTCATCGAGTAGATAAAGCCGCGATCTAAGCGCCAAATTTAACGCAAAGCTAACGCGCTGCGTCTGTCCCGAGCTTAGCTCAAAGTGGCGCTTATTTAAAAAGCTCTCGTCAAGCCCGACCAAATTTAACGCCTCGCTTGCTCGCTCGTCAAATTCCGCTAGCACTGCGCGGCTTTTTAAAACGGCTTTAAAATTTTCCCTCACGGAGCGTTTTAAAAGCGCGGGCTCTGGCAACAAAACGCTAACGTCGCGCAGTAAATTTAGACTCGGCGCGCTGCTTCCCCACAGCCGCACCTCGCCCGAGCTTGGCTTTTGTAAAAACGACATCACTCGCATTAGCGTGCTTTTGCCGCTACCGTTGCTGCCCGTTAGCGCGGTGATTTTACTAACGTCGATATCAAGGCGCGGGATGTTTAAAATCTCGCTTGCGCCGTAGCTTAGGCGTAAATTTCTAACGTTTATCACTTTGCGCCTTTCTCGTTAAATTTGCACAAAGACTCAAATTTGACGCGCCTAGCCCGCTTTTTGCGAGCTTAAAATTTTTAAATTTATCAAATTTCATTTATCCAGCCTTTTTAGCGCGTGTATCGTCAAATTTACCGCAAATGCGATAAAGATAAGTACCAAAGCCAGCGCTATACCCATCGCAAACTCGCCCTTATTCGTCTCCAGCGATACCGCAGTCGTGATCGTGCGAGTGAAGTATTTGATATTTCCGCCGATCATCATCGCCACGCCGACCTCGGCCACGATACGCCCGTACGCCGTCGCTACGACCACCATCAGAGCGTATCTTAGCTCGTAAAGCACGCAGCCAACGAGCCTTGGCGGGCTCAGGCGTAAATTTAGGATGGTTAGATAGTGCTTTTTGTCCATATTTTCCACGACGCTAGCGCTTAGCGAGACGATGATAGGCAGAGCCAGCACGAACTGGCCCAGCATCACGGCCTTTAGCGTAAAAAGCAGTCCAAACTCGCCAAACGGGCCGTTTCGCGTGATAAACGCATACAAAATAAGTCCGATCGCAACAGTGGGCATCGCAAGCGCCGTATCGCTAAGCAATCGTAATACTCGCCGTCCGCGAAAATCGTAAAATCCTAGCGTAAATCCAAGCGGAAAGCCGACTAAAATCGCAAAAAATATCGAAACGCTCGAAGTGTAAAGCGTCGCCCTGATCGCCGAATACGTCTCCTCGTCGCCGCTAAAAAGCAGCCTAAAGGCCTCCAAAAATCCGTTTAGTAAAAAATCCAAATATTCTTTCCTTGCATATTTCTTAAGTGTTAATTTAATGTGCTATAATAGCATACTTTTTAAAAAAGGAGAAAAATGAAAAAAGTAATATTAGGCTCGCTAATCGCGAGCGTTTTGGCGTTTGCGGGCGATAGCGAACTCATCATGGCTACCACTACCAGCACCGATAATACGGGACTGCTAGACGCAATCTACCCTGCGTATAAGGCAAAAACCGGCGTCGATATCAAATGGACGGCGGTAGGCACCGGAGCGGCCTTGAAACTAGGCGAAAACTGCGATGCGGACATACTTTTCGTGCATTCGCCAAAAGTTGAGAAAGAATTTGTAGAAAAAGGCTTTGGCGTCGAGAGAAAAGCCGTAATGTACAATGACTTCGTCGTCATCGCCGATAAATCGATCGCTGATAAATTTAAAGGCAAAGACATAAAAGAGAGCTTTGAGCTGATCAAAAAAGAGAATATCAAATTTTTCTCTCGCGGCGATAAATCAGGCACCGACAACAAAGAAAAAGGTATCTGGAAAAAAATCATCGGCGAAGTGCCTGAAAAAGACGGCTGGTATATGCAAACAGGCCAAGGCATGCTAGCTACTATCAACGCCGCAGCCGAGCAAAAGGGCGTTACTTTCACCGACCGCGGCACCTACATCAAGTACGAGGACACCAAAAAAGGCGCGCCTGAGATGGTCATCATCAACGAGGGCGACAACGATCTTAAGAACTTCTACTCGCTAATCGCGGTAAATCCGAAACACTGCGCTAAGGCCGACATCGAAAACGCGAATAAATTTATCGAGTGGGCGACCGGCGAAGAGGGTCAGAAATTTATCGGCGACTTTAAGCTGCTAGACAAGCCGCTTTTCACGCCTGACGCGAATACTCGCAAGAACTAATTTTATTTACGCGCAAATTTGAGTCGAATTTATGGCTTAAATTTGCGTGATACGGGCGCGCTTTGCGCCCTTTTTCTTTCTTAAATTTACTCTTTTTAGTTTTTAAATTTAATCAAATTTGACCGCCCAAACCCGTATCTTTACGGCGTAATTTTTTCAAATTTGACCGCATATTTTTGATTTGCTCAAATTTGACCTTTTTACGAGCTGAATTTAACCTGCTTAAATTTAAATTTTCCCGCCAAACATCTCATACATCGCCTTTTCCTCGCCCCAAAGCTCCCGGTGCTTCTTGATACATGATTTTATCGCGCCAACTAAATAGAGCACGTCGCGCTCGGTGTGCGTGTAGTGCAGGCTCACGCGTACGAAGCCGGGTTTGCTCTCTGGCATGCGCCCCTCCTTGATACCCAGCAGATCGTGAGCGTACGGGCCCGCACACATCA
>CAUQJU010000186.1:0-3666 GCA_963518005.1 uncultured Campylobacter sp. | reverse complement strand
CAAGCTCGGTTAGCGGTTCGGAGCTATCAAGCACCAAAAGCGCGATGTCGGCGAGCTCGAGCGCGGACTCGGTGCGGTTTAGCGCGTATCTTTCGATGCCTTCTATCTTGCCGCGTTTTCTGATGCCCGCGGTATCGACGAACTCAAAAACCCTATCCTCATAGACGAAAGTCTCGTTTACCGGATCTATCGTCGTGCCGGCTACGTCGCTCACGACCGCGCGAGATTCTTTTACGAGCGCGTTTAGAAGCGAGCTTTTGCCGACGTTTACGCGTCCGATGATGCCTACTTGGATATTTTTGCGTTCATAGTCCTCGCGAGCCGATATCTCTTTAACCACCTCGCCGTCGTCGCCGAAATTTTCTAAAAACTCGTCCAGATCCTCGCCTACGTCAGGCCTGATCTCATCTTTTAGCTGTTTATAGATCCAGTCCGCTAGCTCGTCGATGCCCGCGTTGTGGCTGACTGAAATAGCAAAGCTCGTTTTTGCGCCGAAATTTGCAAACTCGTAGCTTCTCAGCTCGTCTTTTTTGCTGTCTATTTTATTGATTACGAGCGCGGTGGGTAAATTTAGCTTTAAAAGCGCGTAGTATAGGGCTTTATCCTCGTCGCTAGGCATCATTTTGCCGTCGACCATAAAGATGATCGCGTCTGAGCTTCTAGCTTCGGCTAGGGTTTTTGCCTTGACGTTTTTAAAGAGCTCGCTACTGTCGTCCAGTCCGCCGCTGTCGATCAAAACGCAGCTTTTGCCATAAATTTCTATAATCGTTTTGTTCGTATCTCGCGTCGTACCGCTAACGTCGCTGGTGATAGCTATACGTCTGCCGGCTAGGCGGTTAAAGAGCGAGCTTTTGCCGACGTTTGGCTTGCCGACTAAAATTATCTTTTGCAAAATTTTCCCTTAAAAATCCCGTTAAATTTGCGGCCGACTTCGCCGCTTAAAATCCCGATTATACAAATTTTTTGCTTACATTGTTTATAAATTTAAGCCGTTTTGCACTACAATAAAAGCCGATTTTTTAAAAAAGAGAAGTTAAATTTATGATTCATAGATTTTTGATGCGCCATTTAGGCGTTTATTATATGCTGGTAGCTTGCCTGTTTTTCTCGGTTACCGGAGCGTTTGCAAAGGCTTTAGGCGCGTATCTGCCTTCAATCGAGATCGTGTTTTTTAGAAATTTCATAGGCCTGCTCATCATCTGCTACGCCATCTACAAAAAACCGCTTCATCAAAAAGGCGGACATCCGTGGCTGCTCGTATTTCGCGGCGTAGTAGGTACGCTTGCGCTATTTGCGTTTTTTTATAATATCGCTCATATAAATTTAGGCGCGGCATTTACTTTTTCAAAAACCAGTCCGATATTTACGGCGGTTTTGGCTACGATATTTTTCGGCGAAAAACTCGGCTCTCGCGGCTGGTTTGCGGTTTTTTTAGGCTTTGGCGGCATACTTTTTATAGTGCAGCCGAGTTTAGGCATCAGCAAAACCGATCTACTGGGCATCTGGAGTGGTCTTGGAGCGGCTATGGCGTATACGAGCGTAAAGGAGCTAAAAAAGAGTTACGACACGCGCACGATCGTGCTTTCCTTTATGTTTTTCGGCTCGGTTTTGCCGCTTATTTTTATGGGCGCGGCGGAGTTTGTTAGCTTTGCGGACTTTGATTTTTTGTTTTCTAAATTCGTCGTGCCAAGCGGCATAGAGTGGGTGTTTATCTTGCTGATGGGCGTTGCGGGACTTTATTTTCAGGTGTTTATGACGAAGGCCTACGCGGCCGGTAAAAAAGCGGGCGTCATAGCTACGGTCGGTTACGCCGACGTTATTTTCACTATCGCCATCGGTACCGCTATGGGCGATGCGTTGCCTAACGCAGCTGCGTTTTTTGGGATAATGCTGGTCGTTATCAGCGGAATAATCGTAGCAAGGGAGAGGTAGGCTATATAAATTTCTCTTTTGTTTTGGCTATCTCGCTTTTATTTTTATTTATAGTAGATGTTTCGCCCCTAGTGTCGCCATCCCTATCCTTTTCTCCTCCAAAACTTAGCCAGTTAAAGCTCCCGACTATCATAAATTTATCATCACAAATTAGAATTTTACTATGGTCGTTACCTTGCTTTAGTTTAAATAATTTTTTATCTAGCCCATTAAAATATTCTTGAGACTTATCGTCGATTCCCGCTTTATCAAATCGGTTTTTAGGTTTCAAGCCATATTTTATAATTATTTTTACGCCACGTTTTAAAGCCTCATCTATCTTGTCTTTATAGATGTTTAAAATTTCGTATCGTATCCAAGGCGATTGTATATAAATTTCTTTTTGCGCATTCTTTAAAATATATTTTAAATATTTTTTATGCTCCGCAGTTTCTATCGTTTTGCCTTCTTCAAGATTTACTGCGAGTTTTTCTTCGATCTTTTCCGATGTTAAATCTTGAAATTTCTCTGCATTTTCTTCATATTCTTTTGCTTTTTGATTTATGCTATCGCTAAATCTTTGTTCACTCAAGAGTCTGTCAAAAAACTTTGTAGAATTTATATCCTCATTGTAGTTTTTATCGATAACTAAAATTTTTTCTTCTTCATCTTGATTTTTATAAAAAAGACAATAATATTTCTTAAAAAATTTTTTAGGCTCAATAGATAAAATATCATTTATCTCATAGTTTAAATTTTTATTATCTTTCTCTTCTTGTTTGTCAAAATCTTTCAATGATTCTATTAGTGTTTGCCGTAAAGTTTTATCACCCATAAACATAACATCTAAATTTTCAGTTCTAGGCCTTGTTTTAAAATTTGGTTTAAATTCGAAGGCGCCTTCATGCGATTTGTGATCTAGAAGTATTTGTTTTTGATCTTTTGCTATTTCTAAAATAGTGCCCAAGACCCCGTCTATAGCAACATAGGATATTGTGCGCTCTTTGATTTTTTCATTCTCTTTTTTTAAGACTTCTAAACCTTTATGACTAAGTTCTATAGAGTCTACTTTTAGGTACCCTTTTATATTAAATTCACCTAATATGCTAGCAAGTATTTCGTTGTCCATTTGAGTTATATTTTTTAAAATTTTATATTTATCATCTGCCTTTATTTTTTGCAGGTAGTCTATGATTTTTAAGATTCCTATAACTATCGGATGGAGTTCTTGTTCCTTTGATATTATGTATTCAATCTTGGTCTTATATACAGGATACACTATCTCTCTTGCGTCGTAAATAACAAAATCTTTATAATAATCGCTATATTTGTGCGCAAGCATATCTATATCTGGTTTAAATTGGTTTTCTTTTATGATTTTTTGTTTCATTGGTTGTTGGTTCCTAGTTTGATTATTTGGTATTCGCTTTTATTGCTATTGATATACTGAATAATATCCATAAATGGGTTGCTATTTTCTTTTGTCCCCGCTCTAAATAAAAATTCCATATCGCCGATTATTATCAAAAGCTTCTTTGCTCTTGATAGTGATACATTTAGTCGTTTTTCATCAGCTATAAAATCTATCCTAGCACCCCTTTTACTTTTTGATGAACGGACGGAGTCGTAGATAATTATATCTCTATCGCTTCCTTGGAAGCTATCTACTGTACCTATATCTATTTTAAAATCATCAAAGCTTTTAGGTTTTATTTCTTGCTCTAGTAATTCTTTCTGTGCTCTATAGGGAGTTAT
>CAUQJU010000185.1:0-3705 GCA_963518005.1 uncultured Campylobacter sp. | reverse complement strand
TTCCAGGCTAGAGCTTTATTTATCCTTTTTTACTTTTGCGCCTTCGTTACTTTTGCGCCCATGGCGTCTATCTTGGGCGCGAAGACCGGCCAAATGACGTTTTCTGCGCTATTTAACCCGCTCATGATACTATCTTGCGCATTGCTTGCCGTTTATATCGGCTTTAGGGTCGCAGCATATAAAAATCACGGCATAGATTGCAGGATGGACGCCATATTTTTCATCGCTTTGAGCTGGATATTTTTTATGCTGTTTTGCTTGGCGGCGTTTTTTGCGATCGTTTTATTTTTGTAGGATTTTAGATGCTTGCCGCCGCGAGAATTTTGCTCGCTGCTTTTAGTTACGGCGATTTTTGCGGCATGGCGCACGCTTAAGAGCTCGGAATACAAATTAAGCGTATTTTACGAGCGAAAAGTCGGCGCAAATATAAGCATAGACAAAATCTTAATTTATTCAGTCTTAACGTTTGCGGCGATCGTCGCGGTAGCGTTTTTGATAAAGCGATTTTGAGGCTTAAATTTGACGCTTGCTACCAAATTTGCTTGCGAAACGCCGCGCCTAGTTTAATGCGATTTGTTTTTGCCGTCGTTTGAGCCGGGTAGGCAAATTTGCGTTTGGGCGCTACCCGGCAGTTGCGATTTATTTTCTTTTTTTGGGCGGATAAATTTAGTTTTTGGCGTCGCGACAAAACAGGCTTTAACCGGTTTGCTCCCGGGCGTGCAAAGTCTGGTTTTAAATTTACGGAGATTTCGTAGGCGCGCTTTTTCTGCGACCGACCGTCCGCCCAAAACCCGCGTCTTTACACTGCACAGAGGCTAAATTTACGCAAATTTGACGACAATGGCAGCCGAATTTACGACCGAAACTCAAATTTTGCCGCGCCGCTTTAAAACTAAATCTAAATCCTCGTTAGCTCGCTTCTCGGACTTGCTTGCAGATCAAGCCCCGCAAACTCGCCGCGCAGGTATTTTTCGCGTCCCGCGCGCGCGATCATCGCGGCATTATCGGAGCAAAACTCCAGCGGCGCACAGATGAGCTCGCAGTCAAATTTCTCGCACAGAGCTTGCAGACGGGAGCGCAAATTTAGATTCGCGCTAGCTCCGCCAACGACGCCGAAACGCTCAAATTTACGCTGGACAAATATCTTTTCTAGCTTGTTTAAGATATGCTTGCAAGCGGTATTTTCAAAGGCAAAGCAGATATCGGCGATCTCCTGCGCGCCTAGATTCCCGCTTTCGGCGAGCTTTTCGGTTTCGACGCGAACTTGATTTTTTAGCCCCGAGAAGCTATACGCCGTGCGCGCGTCGCCCAGTAGTGGCACGGTAAATTTAAACCTCTCGCGCCCGCTCTTTGCCGCCTTTTCGACCGCTACGCCGCCAGGGTAGCCAAGCCCCAGCATCTTTGCGACCTTGTCAAAGCTCTCGCCGAAGCTATCGTCCATCGTGGCAGCCAGCACGCCGACAGCCCCGTCCGCGCCGATATCTAGCACCATCGTGTGTCCGCCGCTAACTAGCAGAACGCCCGCGGGTAGCCGCGCCTCCTGCGACAAAAATAGCGAATACACGTGCCCGGCGAGGTGATTTACGGCGATTAGCGGCACGCGTAGCGACGAGGCGAGCGCCTTTGCCATCGCGACGCCGCCCACTAGGCTCACGGATAGCCCCGGCTCGTTCGTGACGGCGACGGCTTTGACGCTGGGTAGTTCTGCTTTGATCTGCTCTAAAATTTTAGGCAGCGCGGCGGTGTGAAGCCTGGCGGCTAGCTCCGGTACCACTCCGCCAAATGCGCAGTGCTCGGCATCCTGCGATATTTTTTTATGAAATTTTAGCTCCAGCGTCTCGATATCGAGCAGCGCTACCGAGCTGTCGTCGCAGCTGCTTTCTATACCCAAAATCAACCCGCCCGAGCCGCTATGTTGTAAATTTCCGCTCATTTTGTAAATTTTCCTTTTTTAGCGCATTTTACCGCTTTTTGCTTTTGCGGTTATAAATTCGGCGCGGTTTTTGACAAAGGCGGCAAAATACGCGCGCTAAAAGTTGATTTAAACGCTGCCGTATTTTAAATTTTGCCAGACCGCGCCATATCTGAGTTCAAATTTTACTTTACTTTAAAATTTATATTATAAAATGATTAAAATTAAGCCAAAAACGGATTTTGTAAAAATTTACGCCTAAAAAGCGCAACCGATATCGTCGCGTCAAATTTAAATCGTTTAAGCCATAAAAGTGCGTCTAAATTTAGATGGTAAATTTAAGTTTAAATTTAGCGCTGCGATAAATTTAAAAATCAAAAAAGGATCAAAAATGCTAACCAATCCCGTCGTTATCAGCATCGTCGTGATGACCGCGCTTTGTTTGCTGAGATTTAACATCCTGCTTTCTATCCTCGTCTCCGCCCTAGTCGCGGGACTCATCTATCACGGTGGATTTGCCGGAGTCGGGGCCTTTTTTGACGCGCTAAAGGCGACTACTTCGACGCTGATAACGGGCATGAGCGGCAACCTACAAACTTCGCTCAGCTACATCCTGCTAGGCGCGCTCGCGGCCGCGATAGCCGACACGAACCTAACGGCGATCCTCATCAACGCCGTTAGCAAGGCTCTAGCAAAAACCAGCACCTATTTCGCGCTTATCATCGCCGCGATCGCGTGCTTTTCGCAAAATTTGATTCCCGTGCATATCGCTTTCATCCCGATTCTTATCCCGCCGCTTTTGCCGCTGATGAACCGCCTAGGCATCGACCGCCGAGCCGTGGCCTGCGCTCTTACTTTCGGTCTAAAGGCGCCTTACGTTAGCCTTAGCGTCGGTTTTGGCCTTATCTTTCACGGTATCATACAAAAAGAGCTAGCAAACAACGGCGTAACGGTGCAGATGAGCCAGATCTCTGATGTGATGTGGATAGGCGGAGCCTCGATGCTAGTCGGACTCTTTTTGGCGATTTTCGTCTTTTACCGCAAAAGACGCGACTACGCGCACACTAAATTTGAAACGAGCGAAGAGCAAGAGGCGCAGATAGCCGCAAACCTAGAAATGACTAAAAAAGAGTGGGCGGTGCTAGGCGGCGCGGTAGTAGCCTTTGGGGTGCAAATTTATACCGAAAGTATGCCTCTTGGCGCGCTTCTTGGGCTTTTAGTCATGATAGTTTTGGGCGGTATCGAGTACCGTAAAATCGACAAAATCATGGACAGCGGCCTAGCGATGATGGGCTTTATCGCATTTATCATGCTAGTTGCCGCAGGCTTTGGCTCGGTTTTGCGCGAGAGCGGCGGTATCGAGCAGCTAGTGAGCTTTGCTAGCGAGGTGGTGGGCGGCAAAATAGGCGGCGCGATACTGATGCTAGCCATCGGTTTGCTAGTTACCATGGGCATCGGCACGAGCTTTGGCACGATACCGATCATCGCGGCGATCTACGTGCCGTTTTCGCTGTCGCTCGGTTTTTCTCCGGCGGCTATTATCTTGCTAGTAGGTATCGCGGCGGCTCTGGGCGATGCGGGCAGTCCCGCTAGCGATAGCACGCTAGGGCCTACGAGCGGTCTAAACGCCGACGGCCAGCACAATCACATCTACGATACGTGCGTGCCGACGTTTATCTTCTTTAATATACCGTTGCTAATCGGCGGCGTAATCGGCGCGATGATTTTGTAAATTTTACGGCTTGTCTCGCGAGCGCTTTTCCGAGATTTCGCAAAATTTTCGCTCCGCAGGC
>CAUQJU010000184.1:0-3730 GCA_963518005.1 uncultured Campylobacter sp. | reverse complement strand
TCCATGCATCATGCGCTCTTTGCCACTCGCTTCTATCTGCATAGTCCCACCACTTTGGCTCCGGGCTAGGATTATACGGCACGAAAAGACCTAGTACCATATCGTCGGGGATTTTAGGCGTGGAGCCCGGGACGTAGTTTGGTTTATATTTTATCTTGTCGTAGCGGTAACCTAAATTTATCCCCAGCCAGTCGTTTACGCGCATATCGTCGTTTAGATACAAAGCGCCTTCTTTTGTTTTAACCGGGATTAAAAAAGACGTGAGCGGCTCGGTTCTAGGGCAAAGCGCGTAAAGTAGCGTTAGCGGCGCATTTTCGCACGTATAGGGCGTACCGGAAAAATCCGTGCCTAGCGTCTTAGGCGCCCACCACCGGCTGCTAGTAGCGTCGTAGCCTTGCTTGTTCGTCATGGATTTTTCGGTTCTAGCCAAGCTTAGTCCGTATGCGATATCGTGCTCTACGTCGCCCGTTTTGGCGTATTTGTTAAAGTCTAGGTTAAACTGTTTGGTGTTCGTGTCCAGATCGCGCTCTTTCCAGTCGCGGCTTAAGTAGCCCTTGCCGTACGGGGTGATTAGGTATCCGCTCTGCGAGCTTTGTTTAAAGGTCTTACCCGTGCTTGCGTCGGTATAGCTTTTATCTAGCGGAACGGTTGATTTGACGTACTGGTCGGTGGCGTAGTCGTATTTTAGCACGTCGATATTTGGCTTGGAGCAGTCAAATACCGAGCAGTCAAGCCAAGTGTTGCTTACGTTTTGATTGATACTAAATTTATTCTGATCATGGACGGCTCCTTGGCTATCTACGAGTCTGTTTACCCACGTTAGTCCGCCGTACTGGGGGTCGATTTCCTGTGTTCGTTGCAAAGTTACTTCGCCGCCGTACTTATCGACAATCTTGTTGTTTTTAACCTGAAGTCCGATAGGATTTGAAATTTCAGCGCAGTTTTCTCCTGCTTGGCAGTGTTCCTCGGTTCTGGCGCGGGATTTGATTTTTTGGTTGGAGTATGTAAATTTCATCGTATCCCACAATGGAGTTTCGCTAAAATTTTCATAGGCAAAAGCGCGATTTTTCCTATCCATCATATCGTCGTTGTATCTTAGACCGGTATCTATGATCTCGTCCCTGTTGCTAGAAAGCGTAAGCGTGTATGATAGGTCTTTGCCTTGAGATCGGTTTTTGTAGGTATCTGACATAAAGGTAAATCTATGCTCCTCGTGAGGCTGGAAGCCTAGCTTGATGAGGCTGCTCGTTTTTTTGATATAGTACGGGTCGGCCTTTTCTCTGGTTCTACCTAGCACGCTATCGTCATAACCCTTGTAACCGTAGTTTTCCGTCTCGTGATGTCTGCGCTTAGTTTGTACGGCTAGGATATCAAACCACTTAAACCTACCGGCTAAGGTATGCGAGTGCATGGTTTGATTATCGGCGGTATTGTAGCCGCCTTTGTAGCCGTAGAAGTAGTCCTTATCTAGCAAAAGATCCCTTGCGTCTTTTGTTTCAAACATCACGGAGCCGCCCAGAGAGCCAGAGCCCGTACGAACGGAGTCTGCGCCTTTTGATATGGTGGCTTGTTTTAGCGTTTCAAACTCTACGCCGTTGCGGGTGTTGTTAAAGTTTCCGTATCCTTCAAATAGCTCCTTAAAGCCTTGCGAGCTTAGCGTTTGAGCCTGATGTAGGCCGTCTACCGTGATAGCTACGCGGTTTTCTTCCACGCCTCTTATCGCGTAGCCGCTTTGTCCAAAACGCCCGGCCTCCACCGTCGTTACGCCCGTTTCGTATCGCACTAGGTCTTTGTTATCAGAGACCTGCGTTTTGGTTAGTTCTTTGGAGCTTTTTACGTTTTGGCCGACCTTTTTTTGCAGCGGATCGCTTTGCGCCTCCGCTTCGCCGCTAACCGTTACTTCTTTTAGCTCGACCTCGGCTTCTTTTGCGTTTAAATTCGACAAAAGAAGCAAAGCGGCAAGAGAGAATTTAAGACGGTTCATTTTCTATCCTTATTAACGATAATTTTGATATTCATTTGCTATAAAATACGAAATGATAATAAATATTCGTTTATAGTTTGATTAAAAAATGGAATTTAGTTTAAAAATCACAAGTTAATTTTTAATATTAAGAAATAAGAAAATCGTTACTAGCAAAATCGCTGCAATTAAGATAGCGTTTTGCTCAAGTAAATTTAGTAAATTTAAGACAAAATCCGCGTCCGTCAAAATGCATACGCAAAGCACAGTGAGCGCTATAAAACCGCCTATTTGGGCAAAACTAATATCGCCTGACTTGAATGAAGGAAAAGCGTATAAAAGTAAACCTATAAAAAATAGCGCGAGCAAAACGGCGGATAAAATTTTGCTCACTTTTTAAATAAATCTTTATTGTTAGGGTTTGACATTAGCGCCGACATCGACTTTTCAAGCTGGCTTTTTTGAGTTTTGTATACGGAAAAATTTACTAAAATCGGGCTGTTTTCTACTAAAATTTGAACGATAGCTCCAAGCGGAAAGCTAACGATGCTGGCGAAATTTTCCTTACCGAAGCCGGCCTCGAAGCTCAGCTCCTCCGGCGTGAGTTTGGCGCTGCTAAAAGTATAGCCCGCAAGCGTAAAGACGATAACGGGAGCCGTAAAAGTGCTGCTAATATACTCAGGCAGCTCGGGGTTAAATTTAACCAGATCAAGGTTAGCCATCGCCGAAAAGGAGCGATCGTTTTTTAGCAGATACTCCACGCACTCAAAAACGTGCTCCTTCATCATCGCCGCAAATCTCTCGTCGTCTAAAATCTCATCAAGCATTTTGCCCCCTTTTGTACCTTTTCTCAAATTTGTCGCCCGTAGTAGCCGTGCCGAATTTGACCTTAAATTAACGCAAAATTTAGCCTCAAATTTGTAGCTATTTCGGCCCTCAAATTTAGTCAAATTTGCGCTCGCTACGCTTCTTGGCAAAACTCCTCCACTAGCTTTCTAACCTCGTTTATGCCGATTTGCCAAAACGCCGCGTCCTCGATATCAAAACCGAACATCCCGACCAGCTCTTTTGGAGAGCGCGAACCGCCTGCGCTTAAAAACTCGGTATAAATTTGCACGAAATTTTCGCATTTGCCGCTTTTATAAAGCCCAAAAATCGCCAAAACCAAAAGCTGCGCGTAGGAGTAGGCGTAGCAGTAAAACGGCGTATGGATAAAGTGCGGGATGTAACTCCACCAAATTTTGTAGTAGTCGTTTAGCGTGACGCTTCGTCCGAACATCTTTGCGCTCTCTTCGAGCCAAATTTTATTTAGCTCCTCGGCGCTGATCTCGCCCTCGTGCGAGTGAACTCGGCGCTCAAAGGTCGTGAAATTTATCTGGCGATAAAGCGTGGCGAAGATATCCTCGATCTTGCCCGCGAGTAGGGCGGTTTTTTCTTTGCCTTTTAACGTGCTTTTGACGTGATCAAAAACCAGCATCTCGCAAAAGACCGATGCCGTCTCCGCCGTAGTTAGCGGCGTGTCGGCGTTTAGAAATCCTACGCTTTCATAGGCTAGATTTTGATGCGCGGCGTGGCCTAGCTCGTGCGCTAGGGTAAAAAGATCCCGCCTCTCGTCGGTGTGGTTTAAAAGTACGTAAGGATGGGCCTTTGCGACGCCTGATTGAGAAAAGGCGCCGCCTCGTTTATTTTCAGCCGGATAGACGTCGATCCAGCCCTCTTTAAACGCGCGAGCGGCTATCTCGCCGAATTTCGGGCTAAATTTAGAAA
>CAUQJU010000183.1:0-3730 GCA_963518005.1 uncultured Campylobacter sp. | reverse complement strand
GAGCGGCTCTATCCTCGTCGCCGACTTTTGGCATCAAAAGCGTATAGATGAAAATCGCTATCAAACAAAACGGGATAATAACGCGTAAAAACTCGGCGCTCAAAAATAGTATAAGCACCGTGCCGACGCACGCGCCGATAAAGGTAAAAACGATGCCGATAAACACTTCGCGGAAATTTATCATGCCTTTTCGGGCGAAATTTAACGCCGCGGTAAAGCTACCGAAAGTACCTTGAAGCTTGTTTGTAGCTAGCGCCACGTGAGGCGGCACGCCCATCGCCATGATCGTCGGCAGCGCGATCAGTCCGCCCCCGCCCGCGATCGCATCTACAAAACCCGCCGCAAAGGCCGCCGCGAAAAATATCAAATACGCCGTAACGCCGAAGTCAAAGTCCATTTTTGCCCCTTCAAAAAACAAAATCATACTACGAAAAATTTAAAAATTTATAAAAACTCGGCTTTTTGTTTTACTGCGGTTAAAATTTAACGAAACTGCGAGTAAATTTTACCGAGCGGGGTTAAATTTAGCGGTTTGGGTTGAGGCGCGTTTTGTAGATTTTGCGGGCGCGCTCTGCGATTTTATTTTGAGGCTTTAGATAAAATTTGCAAATTTGAGTTCTATCTAACGGCGCCAAATTTGATATAGTTTTTAAAATTTAGTTTGCGAAACCGCGCAGACAAAATTTGGATATTTTAAAAAATTGATTGAGATTTTGCTTTTTCAAGATACGGGTTTGAAAATACACGAGACGCCAAATTTAAAGCCGCGTTAAATTTGGCCGAGTAAGAAAAAGAAGTTCGCCGACTGCCGAGCGCGGCAAATCGGCGAATGCGGGATTATTTTATGACGCCGCAAACCATTCTAGCACCGCCACCGCCAAGAGGCCTTGGATGGTCGCTGTGGTTATCGCCGCCGACGTGGATCATTAGCGAGTGGCCTTTTAGCTCATCTAAGCTCTTGATTTTCGGAGCTAGCACAGGATAAACCGCATTACCCTCGGCATCGACGAAAAGCGCAGGCAAATCACCCTTGTGGCCGTTGTCGTCCCATGCAAACGAGTGTTTTTTGGCGTCGCTTGGGTCCCAGTGACCGCCCGCTTTCATACCTAGGCCTTTTTCATTCGCGCCGCAGTCGGCGTTTTGATGCACGTGAAATCCGTGCGCGCCGCCCTCAAGGCCTTTAAGATTCGGGAATAACGCCACGCCGTAGTTAGTCTCGATCGCTACGACCTCGCCAACGACGGTGTTGCCCTTTTCGCTTAGTTGCTCCATAGTTACGACTAGGTGTTTGCCAGCCTTTGGATCAAAGGCTTTTTCCTCGTGCGCAAGAGCGCTAGTAGCGAGTAGGCAGCCTAGAGCCGCGCTAGCTAAAACGATTTTTTTCATTTTTTCTCCTTAAAATGTAATTGCAAGGTAACTATAGCCTAAATTTAATAAATTCGTGCTTTAAATTTAAGCGATTTTAGGATACCGCCGAAGTTAAAATTTGCCGCCGCAAAAGTTTAAAACCGCGTAAGCCTAATTTATCGCGACTATACAAAATCTGCTGCCCGCACCCGGTCTTACGCACGCAAATTTAGCGATTTTGTCTGCGATAGTCGTTAAATATTAGCAAAGCAAATAGCCAAAAATCAAAAGCGCGAAATTTATTTTATCCGGTCTAAAATTTGCGCTAGTTCGCCGCTTTGACCGATACGGTAGAGCGCAAAGTCGTATTTGATCGGATCTGCGTGGTCAAATTCGCAAAGCTTGTCCGTTAGCTCGCGCACGGCTTTAAAATCATAGCTTTTGCGAGAGATTAAGCCCAAATTTAGCGAAACTCGGTGCGTGTGCACGTCAAGAGGTATAAGAAGCTTGCTTTTTGACAGGCTTTTAAAGAGTCCAAGGTCGATGTCGCTATCTCGAACCATCCAGCGCAAAAACATATTGTAGCGTTTATACGGGCTTTGCGGCGCTTTTTCGTATGGTTTGCCGAAGAAAAACTCATACCCCTCCGAGCGGTAAGGGTTTAGCGAGTAGATAAATTTAATAAGTTCGTTTATACCGTCTATCATCGAGCCGCTTTTCTCAAAGCCAGATCTCACCGCGCTTTCGATATCGCCGTGCTTTTTTAGGCGCGAAACGGTGATAAAAATCTGCCGTACGTCCTCGCAGCTTTGAAAGCGGTATTTGTGCCGCGTCAAATTTGAAATGATCTCCTCCTCGCTTTTATCTAACAGCGAAAAGTCGAGCGAATTTAGAAAATTTACGATGAGTTTTGCGTTGCCGTATGCAAAAAGCGCGCAGACAAGCGATATCTCGGGCGTTTTAAATTTGCTCGCGACTTGTAGCGGATCGGCGGCGGCAAACAAGTCCGCATGGGTATTTTTAGAGATTACGTTTTGATCCAGGAGGGTTTTTAAGTCCATTTTTAGCCTTTTTGGCCGAGATTTTAAACCAAAAAGGCTAAAAGAAATTTAAATTTACTGTTTTAGCGTCAGCAAGGTATCAAGCATCTTTTCTACGGTCGTGATGATTTTAGCCGCCGCGCCGTAGCTGCTTTGAAAACGTATGAGATTTGTTAGCTCTTCGTTTAAATTTACGCCGCTAACGGACTGATACTCGGACATCGCAACCTTGTGTATAGCGGTATTTGCGTCGTTTAAATCGTTATTTGCCTGAGTTTGGCTAGCTAGATCGGTGGTTATATAGCGGTAGTAGCCCTCGACGCTCTCCTCCTTGTCCGCATGCTTATCGGAGTAAAATATTATTTTTTTATACTGCATTTGCACCATATCGTTTGCGACTTCGTTGTTGCCCGGAGTCGGATTTGAGTAGGCTTTTAGCTTGTGCGGATTTTCGGTTAGCTCACTTTTTACGCTCATATTTTTCGCATTTCCGCCCTCAAAGACCCTATTTATCCCGATTATACCCGGGAAATTCGTACCGCGATCTACAAAAGCGACGCTGTATTCGCCGGCATTTCTTTTAGGAGTTACGCCAAACGTACCTTTGCCAGTCGCCGCGTCGTATTGATAGTTTGCCTGAAAATAATCGTCCACGTCGTTTAGCGAGTTATTGTCGCCGTTGTCGTCGGTGTCGGAGTTAAAGTCCCGCACGATAGAGTTGCCGCGCGTGTTGTCGTTCATAGACGTGGTTGCGTTTACGTTTATCGTCTTGCGTGCGACCTCTTGGCCTTGGTTATTATAAACTACGACGTCAAAGCTACCGTGTTTGATGTCGTTATTAAAATTCATCAGCGTCCTAGAGTCGCTTAATCCGTCTAGTTCGTCCGTTACGGCGTTTTCTACGGCTGATTTGGCGTAGATATTGTTCGTCTCGTTGATGATGCCTTTAGCAAACGTATTTAGGTTGTCTATATATTTTTGTATAGTTCCGTCTTGAAATTCTCCGCTATCATCCACTCTACGTCCGCGTAGATCCAGCGCGGCGCCTAGTTTACCGCCTGAAATTCGTCCGTTTAGATCGACCTTTTTACCGTCGTCCCTCTCGAAAAATACGCCTTTAAAATCGCTCTTATCGCTTATCCTATCGACTGTTAGCGGATGATACGTCGTGCCGTCTACGATGTTAAATCCAGATATATTTATCTGATGCTTCGTACCCATATCGGTTACGGTCGGATCGACATTACTGCTTTGTAGTTGCCCCTTAAATACGCTGATACCTACGAGCTTTGACATCGCAAGCTCGAGCTGATCGCGTTTATCTCGTAGGTCGTTTGCTCTAG
>CAUQJU010000182.1:0-3749 GCA_963518005.1 uncultured Campylobacter sp. | reverse complement strand
AGGCTCGGCAAGGCGTTTATTATATCTTTGGTAAGATTTTTGGGCCTTTCTTCTCCAGATCCGCCCCCGCCCGCGATAGTACCGTCGTCTTCGTAAAATTCGCCAAGGCTCTTATAAACCAAGATGCCGTAGTCCTCAAGGTCGTTTTTTAGGACTTGGGACGTGCTGGCTAGTTTTAAGCCGCATACGACGATAGCGGCTCCATACTCGGCGCAGACGGTAGAGAGCTTGGCTAAAAAAGATACGCCGTGGATATTTATCGAGCTTGATTTACTCATATCAAAGACAAAAAATTTAAAGCCTATTTTTAATGAATTATTAAACGTCTTTTGGTCGAAATTATTTATGAAAGCCGAGTCGATAAAGCCCTCTAGCTCGTATATGACGGCATTTTCTCTGAGCGTGGTTTTTATGTCTTTTTTACTTGATTTTATCTGCGTGAGATAGACTGAGTACTCAAAGTCTTTATGAACGCTTTTAAATTCTTTTAAATCCTTAGCTATCGTCGGGATATAGCCGATACCCGAGAGCTTAAGGGCGATTTGGCGTTTTTGGTCGGCATCGTCGTTAAAAACTATGATGCGTCTATTTGCGTATTCTGGTTTAAACTCTCCCCAAAATAGCGCCGCTACGTTTGCGGTCTCGAAAAAAGATAAATTCGTCATGCCCTTTGACATTCTTTTAAGTGCTTTAAATTTAACTTCGTTATAGTCGCAAAAGCCTACGCTAGCGCCGTTAAATGCGGCTAGCTTTAAAACGGCTTCAAGGATTAGATTAAAACCGATTTTATTAAAATAAACGGCGTTTTTAAGGGATATTAAGATGTAGCGAGGGGATTTTTGGCGAATAGAATTTATATTTTTTTCGCTGATTTCGTACTTAGATACGTCTCCGTCAAGAAAGCCCAGAGGATAAAAAATAGCCGTATCGTCTTTAAATTTTAATCTCATAAAACGCCTAGAAATTTCCCGATTTATAGCAGGGCTTAAATTTGCCTGCAGATCTCGTAAAATAAAATATATTTAAATTTTATTATTTTATCCTTTTTATCCATAATTTTAGTTTAAAACATTGCACTCTCGTAAAAACCGACCGGAGCATTTAAGTTAATATTTTGCTTATTTTAGATAAAATCAGGAAAAATTTTTAATTTTAAGGAAATAAAATGTCAAGAGTATGCGCAATAACAGGCAAAGGTCCGATGGTAGGCAACAACGTCAGCCATGCCAAAAATAGAACTAAAAGAAGGTTTTTACCAAACCTACGAACTATCCGCGTAACGCTAGAGGACGGCACCACGAGAAAGATCAAAGTAGCTGCTTCTACGCTAAGAACTATGAGAAAACAGTCACGCTAAATTTACCGCAAATTTGAGGAGTTGTCTTTGTTTAAAAAGATTTTAAAATTCCTCAACTGGTCGAGTTATGCCAAACCTCAAATCAATCTCAATACCGAACTTTACGAACAACTTCGCCCGTTTCGCCTACCGCTCATCTTAGTCGTTTTGATGATGACGATCGGCGCTATGGGTTATGTCGCGATTGACCGCATTAGCCTATCTGACGCGATATATCAGGCGGGTATGACTTTTACGACCGTCGGATTTACCGAGGTTGCGCCCATTTCCCCGGCTGGACGGCTTTTTACCATCACGTTTATTTTACTCGGTTTTGCCGTTTTTACGTTTTCTACGGGTTTGATGCTCGAGGTTTTAAAAAAAGGCGCGCTCGTAGCGATCATAAAGGAGAGACGAATGCTATATAAGATCGCAAGGTTAAAAAACCACTTTGTTATCTGCTATCACAACCAATACACATTAGAGCTAAGCCGAGAATTTAGGGAAAATCACATCCCATTTATCGTTATCGATCCGCGCAAAGATCTACCGGAAATCGCGGAAAAATACAAGTATCCATACTATATCGTCTCTCAGCCGCACACGCAAACCGCGCTTTTGAAAACGCATTTTTCAAGCGCAAAAGGTATGATCACGCTAAGCTCTAATATCGCCGACAATATCGCGCTTATCGCGACCGTAAGGCTTTTTGAAAAAGAGATCGGACGCAAAAAGCCGTATTTTATAATGACGAACTCCGATAATCAAGACGATACCGAACGCCTAAAAAAGCTCGGCGCAAACAGCGTCGTGAGCCCGTCAAAGCTAGTCGCCCAGCGCCTTAGCGCCATGAGCGTGCGACCCGATATGGAAAATTTGCTCGAGCAGTTTTTGTATAAACAAGACTCGCCGATTGACATTGAGGAGATCCTGGTTCCCGACTACTCATGGGTGCGCTTTAAACGACTAAAAGAAACAAATTTGCGAAATATAACGAATGCCGACGTCGTGGGCATCAAAGACGTAAATAACAAATTTATCCCGATGCCAAAGGGCGATACGCTAATCGGCACGGGCACAAAGCTACTAGTTATCGGCACGGGCGAGTCGATACGCCTAACCAAACGAGTCATAAAAAGCAGACATAAGCCAGAAGAGCTAAAATACGTCTAAAATTTGAGACGATTTATGCGTATTTTAATTTTGCCTTTGCCTAGATGGCCGTAAATTTAACGCTAAAATAAGGGATTGATCCGATCTTTTACTCAAATTTAAATTTTACAAAAGCATCTTTTGGATTTAAATATCGTAAAAATTTAAGCTATTTAGAGAAGGAACTAAACCGCCGTAAATTTTATGGAATGTTCCGAATTTGACGCTTTTTAACCCTCTCTTAAAATAACATTTGCTAAAATTAAACCAAACTTTAATTAAAGGAGCAAATATGTTTCATGAAGACAGAGAGCTTATAACCAAGCTAAAAGGTACAAACGCGCACTTTACATCGCTTTTTGATAAGCACAACGACCTGGACGAAAAGATCGCCGAAATGCAAAAAGGCAATGTCTACAACGATGCCGAAGTGGATGCTCTAAAGCGCGAGAAACTCAGACTAAAAGACGAAATATACGCATTTTTAGCCGAGTATAAAAAAGAAAATAATCTTTAATTTAATAGCGGCGGACGATTTGCTCCGCCGTTTTCTGCTTCAAATTCTCTCAAATTTTATCTTTGATTAGCTACAAATCGCGCCGAATTTAATTCAAAAGCAAGCCGTAAAACCACCGTAAAACATTAAATTTTGTTTTTTAAAATTTACAACGCGGCTACGTCGAAATCTTTTTGAGTAGCCAAAAGACCGCCATACCAACGCATAAAATAATAACCGCCCAAATATAATCCATCTTATTTCCTTGCCTATTTTTGCCGAAGCCTAATTTGTTTTTCGTTTATTATAACTCAAACTTACGGCTTTTCAGAAAGGCCGTGATTTAAGAGAAAATTCGCTAAAATTTATAAAACATTAAAAAGGATGGAAAATGGATGAGACAAAGAGCGTTTTTATCAACCGCGAGCTTAGCTGGTTGCGCTTTAACTCGCGCGTTTTAGCCCAGTGCGAAAAGGCGTTACCGCCGCTTGAAAAGCTAAAATTTATCGCGATTTATATGACGAATTTGGACGAGTTTTACATGATCCGTATCGCGGGGCTTAAGCAGCTTTTTGCCGCCGGAGTCGCAGCTAGCGGTAGCGACGGCATGAGTCCGCTCGATCAGCTAAGAGAGATCAGAAAATACATCAAAGACGAACTCGTGCTCGTGGAAAAACACTATAAAGACGCGCTAAAAGAACTCGCGCAAAACGGGCTTTTTATGAAAAATTACGACGAAATTTCGCCCGAGCTTCGCGCCAAATG
>CAUQJU010000181.1:0-3749 GCA_963518005.1 uncultured Campylobacter sp. | reverse complement strand
CCCTTAGCCTTACTATCCACGGCCTTTGGCACGTAAAGTCCGTTTGATAGCTTGCCGTTTGTTACGCCAAGGGCTAATTGCCCCGCAAAGCCCGCGGTGTTGTGCTCGTAATAGCTTGCCGCCGTCTCAAAAGTAAGCGCGTCGGTCGGATAAAACTCCAAAACCACGCTAGCTAGGCGGCGCTGATGATTGCTGTCTTTTACCTGCTTTGCGCCGTCGCTACCGTAAAATACGGCTCGGTAGCCGAATTTCTCAAATTTCATAGAGCTATCAAAGCCTAGACCGAAATTTGCGCGGCTAGTGTAGTCCGCCCAAACGGTTTGCTGATTTTCGGTCGGGCGCTTTCTGGTGTAGCTAAAAATGCCGACCGGATTTTGCGCTCCGTAAAGCGAGCCTGCGATGCCGTTTTGCACCTGAAAACTCTCAAACATCGCCATAGGTATCGCAGTCGTAGAGATAGTGTAAAAGCCGTCCCAGAAGCTATTGCCCACGACGCTGCCCTCAAATCCGCGCGTTTGCGGACGTCCGACCGTCGCGCCGCCTCGCATCTGAATTTGCGCGGACGGGAAAAATTTAACCGCCTCTTCGTAGCCGGTTACGCCTTGGTGGTTCATTATCTCCTTGCTTACGGTATTGATTTGGTAGGGTAAATTTATGACCTTTTTACCCGCTAGCATGCCTTGCTGGACGTTTTTTGTTAAAAATCCTTCGCTGATGCCGCTTTCGCTGATATTATCGCCGACGCTGTTTATCTCGACGCCGCCAAGCTCGACGTTTTGAACGCTATTTGCTTGATTTGCGCTTTTAGCGGCCGATGGCGTGCTAGCTTCGGCGGCGTTTGCCTGCGCGGAAAATACCGCTAAAACGGCGTACGCGGCAAGGGAAATTTTACCTTTCATTTATACTCCTTATTAAAATTTTATAAAAATATTCTATTTTATATTTTTATATGCGGAATATTATATTTTATTTGCTTAATACGCGTTTATAAACGATATAATTTTAAAATTTAGATAAATTTACATTTATCTTTTAGCAGCGTATACGACAAAAATTTAAATGTAAATATAAAATAGGACGAAAACGGCGACGGCTAAATTTGAGCTTATGAATTAACTTATTTGTAAGCGGCGATTAAGTAAAATCACCGCTTAAATTTTACGAAAAGGACGGCGGTGCAAGTAGATAAGTGCATATTTTTTTCCTGCGTCGCACTGATTGCGGTTAGCGCGGTGTTTTCGCTATCCTTGCCGGTTTTTACGGTACTTTACTTTAACTACGAGCCTTATCATTTTTTCGTTAGGCAGCTAGCAGTCGGCGTCATAGGGATATTTTTGATGTGGGGCATTTCGCGTCTAGATCCCGATAAATCTTTGGTTTGGATAGGATTTTGCCTTTTTGGTTTTTGCGCTATAGCTATGGGCGCGATGCATGCCCTACCTAGCTCGCTGGTTACCGATGCCGGCGGGGCTAAGCGCTGGATACGCTTGCCGGGATTTTCTCTAGCGCCGGTGGAGTTTTTTAAGATAGGCTTTGTTTATTTTCTAGCGTGGAGTTTTACGCGAAAGATTGACGGCACGAAAAAGAGTCTAAAGGAAGAATTCGGGCTTATCTTGCCATACCTTTTTTTATTTTTGGTGGCCGTTTATCTCATCGCCATACTTCAAAACGACCTAGGTCAAGTCGTAGTTTTAGCTCTTACGCTTGCGGTGATGATGTTTTTTGCCGGTACCAGTTTTAGATTATTTGCCATCGGTATAGGGCTAGCGGTTATGCTGGCTAGTATCGCTATCGTCACGTCAGAACACAGGATAGCTCGTATAAAATCATGGTGGGGAACGATACAAAATATGGTCTTGTCCATCTTGCCAGACGGGATGGCTGCGGCCTTGCGCGTCGAGGATACGGGCGAAGCGTATCAGATTTCGCACTCGCTAAATGCGATAAAACACGGTGGATTTTTCGGCGAGGGGCTGGGCGCGGGCGTGTTTAAGCTAGGATTTTTAAGCGAGGTTCATACCGACTTCGTGCTAGCCGGTATCGCCGAGGAGATCGGGGTGCTTGGGATTTTTGTCATAACGGGAGTGATAGTATTTTTGCTTTATAGGATATTTCGCGTATCTGCTAAGGTAGAAAATAAAGTCTATCATCTTTTTACGCTAGGCGTAGGGCTTCTCATCTCGTTTTCGTTTTTGATGAACTCTTACGGCATTACCTCCATCACGCCGATCAAAGGCATCGCCGTGCCGTTTCTAAGCTACGGCGGCAGCTCTGTTTTAGCGCTTTGCATCGGTATCGGTATGGTGCTGTCGGTTAGTAAAAAGGTCAAAGACTAGGCCTTGGCCTAAATTTAGCTTGGCGATCAAACGGGAGATTTGGCCGCTTTGCCTATAGATTTCCTAGCTGGGCTCGGCTTTTGGCTAGACGGTTTGTTTGCGGCTAAATTTATCCGCAAAAAGCGATTTTGCCTCGGCAAAATCTAATAAATTTACGCGGCGTCCTAGTAAAAAGATATAAAACCGAGGCTTTAAAGAGCAAACCCGGCTAGCGGGCAACCGTCCGGTTTTTAGACTTTAAACGTCTGCCGCATTTAGCGGGTAAGGCGAGTTTAAGCGGGCGATTTATGTTTAAATTTAGCCGAGAAACTGCGCCGTTTAAACCCGTCGCCCGTATATTTATCGGGGCAAATCGCTGCTAAGCGGCAATAAAATTTACGCTACTTTTGGGGCGAAATTTAAACGGCCTTTGCGCCGATTTTATTTAAATTTATTAGGCAAAAAATGAAAAACGAAAACTTAAATTTAACCGTCGGCAATGCGCGCAGTAGCGCCGTAGTAGTCTGCGGCGGCGGTACCGGCGGACATCTAGCTATCGCAAAAGCCCTAAACGAGGAGCTCGTAGCGCGGGGCGAGAGAACGATATTTATCGGGTCTAGCAGCGGGCAGGACAAGATGTGGTTTGAAAAAGATGCGAGCTTTAGCGAGAAAATTTTTTTACCGAGCGGAGGGGTGGTAAATAAAAAAGGATTGGGTAAAATTTCGGCACTATTAAATATTTTTAAACTAGCGTTTAAATGCCGTAAAATTTTTAAAGAACATGGCGTAAAAGCCGTGGTAAGCGTAGGCGGATATAGCGCTGCGCCTGCTGCATTTGCGGCGATTATCTCGCGAAAGCCGCTTTTTATCCATGAGCAAAACGCCGTGATCGGCAGTTTAAATAAGCTTTTAAAACCGTTTGCAAAGGGCTTTTTTAGCTCTTATTTTAAGCCTATTTTTAGTTATCCCGTCGCGCAAAGATTTTTTGATACGGCTCGCGTTAGGGAAGATTTAAAAACTATTATATTTCTAGGCGGTTCGCAAGGCGCGGCTGCGATAAATAATCTAGCGTTAAATTTGGCTCCAAACCTACGCCAAAAAGGTATAAAAATCATACATCAATGCGGTAAAAACGCGCTAGAAAGTCTGCGCGCTAAATACGATAAGCTCGGCTTCATTGGCGATGAGCTAGAGCTTTTTGCCTTTGATCCTAAGATCGAGCTAAAGATGCGCGAGGCCGATATCGCCGTGAGCCGAGCAGGAGCCAGCACGCTGTGGGAACTCGCGGCAAACGCGCTGCCTAGCGTATTTGTACCCTATCCGTACGCCGCAAACAATCATCAGGTCTTTAACGCTAAATTTCTAGTAGATCAAAATTTGGCCAAATTTTGTTTTCAAAAAGGCGGAGAGATAGACGCTAGCGAGGCCTTAGGT
>CAUQJU010000180.1:0-3752 GCA_963518005.1 uncultured Campylobacter sp. | reverse complement strand
AGCCACGAGATATTTTCACACACGTCCACGGCCTTTAGCGGCGCGTGCTTTATCTCGATTTCGCCGATACTTTCGTATGTGCTAGAAGTCTCTTTAAACGTTACTTGCGCGCCCATTTTGGCTAAAATTTTAAAGGCCTCCACGCGCGTTTTATTTAACAGCATATTTTTTAGCACGATGTGAGAATTCGGCATTATCGCTGCGGCTACGGCAAAGAAAAATGCCGAGCTAGGATCGTTTGGAACGCAAATTTCAAGCGGTTTTAGCGGCGCGTTCATCGGTTCAACCTTGACGCCGCGGGGTAAAATTTGCAAACTTGCGCCCATACCTTTTAGCATGCGTTCGGTGTGATCGCGACTAAGCTCAGGTTCGCTAAGCTCGCAGCCGTTTGATTTTAGTCCCGCTAAAATTAGTGCCGATTTTACCTGCGCAGAGGCGATTTTGCTATCAAATTTAAAATACTCCAGCTTCTTGCCGCGGATCGCCAAAGGCGCGTGATCTCCGCCGTTTGCGCCGTCTATCTTAGCGCCGACGCTGATTAGCGGTTTAGCTACGCGCGCCATCGGACGACGATTTAAAAACTCGTCTCCGCTTAGCGCGAAAAAACCCTCGCTAGCGGCCAAAAAGCCCATAAAAAGCCTCATCGCCGTGCCCGAGTTTCCGCACTCTAAAACAACGCTAGGCTCTTTTAAATTTGCGCTCGGAGTTATGATTAGCTCGCCCTCTTTTTCCTCGATATGCGCGCCCAAATTTTTTACGATCTCTAACGTATTTAGCGTGTCCTCGGCCTTTAGATAGTTTTTCACGCGGCTTGGCTTATCGCTTAAAAGCGAAAATATCGCGCATCTATGCGAGATAGATTTATCGGCAGCGATGTTTTCCAGGCTCGCGCTTATCGGCGTTCTTAATGCGTAAACTTTCATCTTAATCCGATATTTAAATTTTGCTTTAAAGCGTCCAAGATTTTATCCATTATCGCCGCCACTTCCTCGTCTTCAAGCGTTTTTTGTATGTCCTGGAAGTTAAATTTGACGCTAAGACTCACGTCGTCTCCGAGCTTTTCGTCTGAATATATATCAACCGGCGCAAATTCTTTTAGGCACTCTATTTTTAGCGCGTTTATGCACTCTTTTATCGCTTCAAATTTCATGGTTTTAGGCACGATTAGGCTTAGGTCTCTGCTGATAGCAGGAAATTTCGAGTAGGCTTTGACGACCGCGCCGTCAAATTTAAGCTTTTCAAACTCTATCTCGCAAAGATAGGTTCGCGGCAGGTCGCGCGCAGCCTCGACTCGCACGTCCACGCGACCGATATAACCCACGCAAACGCCGTTTTGATAGATTTTCGCTTGTTCAAATTCGCTTAGATATTTTACGTCGTCGCACGCTTTTAGCTCAAATTCGCCGATCGCGTTTCTAACGGCCGTAGCAAAGCCTAAAAAGTCGATGTCGGCAGGCTTTGCGCCGTTTAGCAGGCTAGGCTCTTTTGTAAGTCCGCTAGCTACGAAGCCAAATCTCTCGCTTTGTTCTCCGCTCTGACTAAATACGCTACCGAATTCAAAAATTTTGACCGATTTTCGCTGATTTTTTACGTTTCGCTCGGCCGATTTTAGCAAGTGATTTGCCAGCGTCGGTCTTAGCGTGTTTAGCTCGCTATTTATCGGATTGACTATCTCGGCTTTGCAAGGCGCAAAACCGAGTGCCGATAGCTCATTAGCATCGTCAAACACGTAATGCACGCTCTCGAAAAATCCGGCCGCAGCGGCTTTTTTACGCAAATTTAGCGCATTTTTGTAGTCGGTAAAAGTATCATTTATGCGGTTTGACTCGCTAAAATTTAGCGGTTTTGAGACGATATTATCGATACCGACCATTCGCACGATCTCTTCGCACACGTCTTGAGAATTTACGATATCGTGGCGAAATAGCGGAACTTTCACGTTCGCACCCTCTTTTTCGGCATTAAAAGTTAGGCTAAATCCAAGCTTTTTAAGTATCCTCACGATGTCGTTTTGCGCGACTTCTTGACCTATCATTTTTTGCATTTCGCTCATCGTAAAGCTCACGACCTTCGGCTCTCGCGTCATCACGCTTTGCTGAGAGCCCGCATAAAGCGCTACCGATTTTAGCGCGGCTAGCTGTCTAAATAAAAAATCGGCTCCAAAGCCGACGTTTGGCTCGCTACCTCTTAGCGAGCGATAAACCTGCGCTTGGCGCGGCATTTGCTTGTCCTCATAGACGGTAGTCGCGATGACTTCCGGGTCTGTGTAGCTAGCCTCTATTATGATTAGTTTGCTGTTTTCGTCAAGTCTGGCCGCATCCGTCTGATACACGCCACCAACGCCCAAAAGCTCGTCGCCGGCCAAAATTTCAGTCGCCAAATTTGCGCCCTTTTGCAGATCAAAAACCGCACGCTCGTCGTCCTTTTTGAGCTTGGCGTAGTCATACGCGCTAAACAGCACGCCGGTTGAATGCGTAGCGTAGTCTAGCAGGCGCTCGATGCGGTTTTGTTTATCGCATTCGATCAGCGCCAAACGGATCTTCATCAGCAAATTTTCGTCAAAATACTCTTTTATCTCAAAAGCGCGGTACTGAAAGCTGCTTTGTAAATTTTCCTCGGCGTGGATGGCTAAGATACGCCCGATACCGAGCAAATTTTCGCCCTCTTCGTATCTGGCGGCGTCTTTTAACGGCAGATCAAGCGCGGCCGATAGATCCCTCGCTACGCCGTAGACGCTCAGGCAGTCGCCGCGGTTTGGCGTTAGCTCGATCTCGATGATATCGTCGTTTAGTAGCGGATATTCGCAAATTTCTTTACCCAGTTTTAGCTCGCCGATACTTTCATCCAGCGGCATTATACCGTCGTTTGTTTTTACGAGGCCTAGCTCGACGGATGAACAAATCATACCGTTTGACTCGACGCCGCGTAGTTTTGCCCTCTTTATCTCTAGTCCGCTTGGCATAACGGCGCCTGATAGCGCCACCGGTACGAACTGTCCGGCCTCGACGTTTTTCGCGCCGCAGACGATTTGTAGCGTCTCGCCGCCCACGTCCACTTGACAAACGCTTAGTTTATCGGCGTTTTCGTGTTTTATCTTGCTTTTTACGTAGCCTACGACGATGTTTTTAGGCACCCTGATCTCTTTAAAGCTATCAACCTCGAGCCCGATCGAATTTAGCGTCTTTAACAGCGTTTCGCTCGTTACGCTTGAGATATCCAGCCATTCGCTTAGCCAATTTCTTGAAATTATCATTTAAACTGCTCCAATAATCTTAAATCTCCCTCGAAAAGCGAGCGCAAATCAGGAATTTGATGAAGCAGCATCGCAAATCTCTCGACTCCAAGCCCAAATGCGTATCCGCTCACGTTTTTGTAGCCGACTGCTTTAAAGACGTTTGGATCGACCACGCCGCATCCCAGCACCTCTAGCCAGCCCGTTTGCTTGCACACGCGGCATCCCTTGCCGTGACAGAAAATACAGCTGATATCAACCTCCGCGCTAGGCTCCGTAAACGGGAAAAAGCTAGGGCGAAAGCGCACTTTAACGTCGCCGAACATGTATTTTAAGAAATTTTCAAGCATTGATTTTAAATTCGCAAAGCTCACCGCGCCGCCCTCCTCGACCACGAGGCCTTCTACCTGATGAAACATCGGCGTGTGAGTTAGATCCATATCACGGCGAAACACAGTTCCCGGCGCTATCATGCGAATCGGCGGCTTTTTGCTCATCATCGTGCGCACCTGCACCGGGC
>CAUQJU010000179.1:0-3764 GCA_963518005.1 uncultured Campylobacter sp. | reverse complement strand
TGTTAGTAGTGAGCGCGCTAGGTATCGCGGCGTGGTGGCTGGGCGGATACGGGAAAAAGGCCGATGATTACAGGTCGTATTTCATCAAAACCACAAGCCTGCCAAGCGGCATAAAAAGGGACTCCACGGTCAAATTTATCGGCGTAGACGCGGGCACGGTCAAGGATATCCGCTTTGCCGACGAAAAAGAGGCCCTTATCGAGCTTGAGCTCTCTGTAAGGAAAGACATACCGATAAGAACCGATAGCACGGCGTCTGCGGAGATACAAGGCATCACGGGCATCGGCTACCTAAATATCTCGCGCGGCAGCATGGATAGCCCGCTCTTTGATAAAAATGAAAAGGCCTACATCGGTCTTGAGGCGAGCTTTTTTGATAAAATCGGCGACAGAGCCGAGTATCTAACGAAAAATTTAGAGTCGACGTTTAAAAATATCAATAAATTTTTAAGCGACGAAAATGCAGCTAAATTTTCGTCTATCCTAGTTTCGGTTGATGAAGCCGCGAAAAAGATAAACGCCGGAAATCTCGATATAAACGCGACTATCGCAAACGCAAACGAGGTGCTGGCAAATGCAAATTTGACGCTAAACGAGCTAAAAAAAGCGCTAAAAAACGCCTCGGGCACGCTTGAGTTCGTAAATTCGTTTACGACCAAGGCCTCAGACGCCGCGCAGGCGCTAAAAAATCTACAAACCGCGATAGCAGAAAAGATAAAAAGCGGCGAATACGACGTAAAGGACGCGCTAAATACGATTGGCGACGAGACGGAGAGGACACTGCTTAGTTTTCAAAAGTTGATTTCTGATTTTAGAAACACCCTCTTTAGACTCGAGGACGATCCGTACGATTTTTTCTTTAAAGACACGCAGAAAAAGGACGAAAAATGAAAATTTTAAGCACGGTTTTAGCTGCCGCGGCACTGTTTTTTAGCGGATGTAGCGTTTTGGCAAAGCCCGCGCCTAGGACGAATTATTTTATGCTAGGCGGCGCGGAGGATAAATTTAAAGAGTGCGAAAACAAGCTGGGAAAAACGGTTTTTATCGAGGAGGTGCGGGTTTTTGGCGCGTACGAGAGCCGCGAAGTCCTAAAGATAGACGCAAACGGTGAGATCCGTCCGCTAAAAAATATCAAATTTTTAGCGCTCCCAAGCGAGATGGCTAGGCGAAATTTGATCATAGCCGCGAGCGATCAGTGCGTGTTTAAGCCCTCTTTTAAAAACGCAGACATAAGCGTAAAGTCAAATTTACTAACACTTCAAATCAAAGATCAAAAAGCGCAAATTTCGATGATGTTTAGCTTTTTTAAAGACGGCAAAGAGCTAAAAAGCGTCGTGCTAAGCTCGCAAAAAGACGCAGGCGCGGACGAGGGCGAAATCGCGATGAAGGCGCTAAATGCCGCCTTTAGCGAGGTTACGGATAAATTTTTGCAAGAATTAATCAAATTTTAGAGATAATCGCAAATTTTAAAGGAAAACGATGATAAAAGCGATCGAGGGCGTCATAACCAAAAAAGAGCCTGCAAATCTCATCTTAAAAACAGCCGGCGGCGTAAGCTACGGCATAGCTATCTCGCTTTTTTGCTCGGCAAAGCTCGAGCGAGGCCAGAGCGTGGAGCTAAACATCACGCAGATCATCCGCGAGGATGCGGACTTGCTTTACGGGTTTTTAGATAGCAACGAGCAAAAGATGTTTGAGATGCTGATAAAACTAAGCGGTATCGGCGCGGCGACGGCGATGGCTGTGTGTTCGAGTCTAAATCCGAACGCATTTTTAAATGCGGTAAAAAGCGGAGACGCGGCGGCGCTACAAACAGTGCCGGGCATCGGCGCAAAGACGGCTAGACGCATCATCGCCGAACTTAGCGACGCAAAGATGACGATGGACGAAAATCTGCCTAGCTATCAGCACGAAGCGATTCTGGCGCTTGAGAGCCTCGGCTTTAAAAGAGAAAAGATAACCAAGGCGCTTAGCGAGTGCGACGCGCAAAATACGGGCGAACTCGTCAAACAAGCCCTAAAAAAACTAGCATAAAAAGGAAAAGATATGAAATTTGCTGTGATATTTGGCGCAAAAAGCTACGAACACGAGATCAGTATCGTGAGCGCCATAGCCCTAAAAAAGGTACTAAAAAACGAACCTTTGTTTATATTTTGCGATAAATTTAGAGAATTTTACTTGATAAACGGCGCCGATATGAAGGCGAATTTCTTTAGCTCGGGTAAGTATAAAAACGCCAAAAAGCTTACTCTTAAGCAGGGCGGATTTTTCGCAGGCGGATTGCTCGGCGAGAAAAAGATCGAGGCGGATGCGTTTATAAATTTAGTCCACGGCATGGACGGCGAGGACGGCAAGATCGCGGCGCTGCTCGAGTTTTACAATCTTAGCTACATCGGCCCTCGCGTGGAGGCTAGCGCGCTAAGCTACAACAAGGAGCTAACCAAGCTGCTAGCGCAAAAAGCGGGCGTAAATACCCTAAACTACGAGGTTGTAAGCAGAGCAAAGGCGCCTAGCCTGCCGCTACCCGTGATCCTAAAGCCGCTCCGACTAGGAAGCTCGATAGGAGTTAGCGTGATAAAAGACGCTAGCGAGCTGGAATACGGCCTAGACGTGGCGTATGAGTTTGACAAAGAGATCCTGGTTGAGCCATTTATAGAGGGTGTCAAGGAGTACAATCTAGCAGGCTGCAAGGCGGACGGCGAGATCAAATTTTCCATCATCGAAGAGCCAAAAAAGAAGGAATTTCTAGACTACGAGCAAAAATATATGAGCTTTTCAAACGAGAGCAGGGCGCGCGAGGCCGACATCGGCGCAGAGCTAGCCGCCAAGCTAAAACAAAGCTTTGAGCGCATCTATAACTGCGGCTTTGACGGGGCGCTGATACGCTGCGATTTTTTCGAGATAAACGGCGAAGTCTATCTAAACGAGATTAACCCAAATCCAGGCAGTATGGCCAATTATCTATTTGACGACTTTGAGGGGACTCTGGAGCGACTCGCCGCAAGCTTGCCTAAGGAGCGCGAGATAAATATTGACTATAAATTTATCAACTCCATAACGTCGGCGAAAGGCAAGCTGTAAAGAGGTGTCGGCATTTTTGCGAGCCTAATATTAGTAAATTTGACCGCTTTAAACGGCTTGTTTTTGGCGGTTTTTCAAAAACTTGGTTGCGATTCTTGCGCTTTGAGATATCGTTACTAAATTTAGTCCTCGGTTCTTAAATTTTGAGGCTTGGCAGATGACGAGCAAAAGCTGATTGCTGTCTTTTAGTTATCCAAATACTGTCTCTTGGATCGGCGGCATTTGTTTGGCGCATAGTTTTTTGGCTGTAGCGTTAAATTTTACGACTAAGAGCGTTAAAATACTGGTTTTCGAGCCCAAATTTAGCTCAATTTACAAACCGATCGGCTTGGTTTTTACGAAATTTGGTAAAGCGATATTTCCTCGAATTTACATCGTTTGACTCGGTTATAAATTTAAAATCTTTATTTTAAAGTCCTGCTTTTGGGTAAATTTGCCCATTTTTCACGCTAAAGCCAAATTTACCGCCCGCCTTTTTATATGCTCGCAAATTTCACGCCAAAAACATAAAACGCTCTAAAATAAATTTTAAAGAACATAATGCGCCATTATATTTTAATTTGAATTTAAAGATAATATGCTATATTTTACACAAAATTTTACGTAAAGAGCGAAAATGACTACTTTTAGCAAAGATGAAATTTACACGGCGACCGAAGTGGTGCGAAATTTTAGCGCCGTCTT
>CAUQJU010000178.1:0-3790 GCA_963518005.1 uncultured Campylobacter sp. | reverse complement strand
CTATACTCAAATTTAGTTTATAGCGATAAATTTGAAGCTATTTTTAACACGCCAAAGCAGGAAACCAAAGATATACCGATAGATGTTTTAGAGAGTGATATCCAAAGTTTACCGCCAAATAAAAAGCGAGATACATTTAGAAATTTTGTTTTAAACAACTTTGACGAAAATTACAAACTTTTTACTTTGACTGCGCCGACCGGCTACGGCAAGACCTTGACCGCTCTAAATTTTGCCTTGAAATTTAATAAATCTCGCATAATTTATGCGCTTCCTTTCACTTCGATAATCGATCAAACCTACGATATTATCGCAAAAATTTATAAAAATAGCGATATTTCGGTTAGCAAGGCTCACCACAAAACGACGATAGATGAAGAAAATCTAACCGAGGAGGATAGGTATTCTAAGATTAAATTTTTGATGGAATCTTTTAGCGGCGAGATAAACATAACTACGCTTTACCAGCTGATATTCGCGCTATTTGGCAATAAAAACAAAGATAACGTCAAATTTAAACAGCTCAAAAATAGTGTCGTTGTCATCGACGAAGCGCAAGCGATCCCATATAATTTTAGAAAAGATTTTATCCTGCTTTGCGAGATCATCTCGCAGCGGCTCGGCACTATTTTTATATTTATGTCGGCGACGATGCCGGTTATTAAAAGCGAAAATTTTAAAGAAATTTCGAATTTAGAGTATTTTTCAAAGCAGGATAGATACGTCATAAAATGGCTTGATATAAGCGGCGAAGAGGAGCTTTTGGAGAAAATTTGCGGAACCGCAAGGGATAAAAATACCCTCGTCGTCGTAAATACGATCAAAAAAGCGCAGGAGCTATTCGTAAAACTAAGAGATAAATTTAGCTGTTTTTGCCTAAACGGATACATGTATGATGATCACAAACGCGCTACTATCGAGGCTGTAAGGTGCGCAATAGATAAAAGTAAAGATGATCCGCTTGCGAGTAAAATTTTACTAATTTCCACGCAGTCTATCGAGGCGGGAGTGGATCTTGATTTTGACGTGGGTTTTCGCGAAGTCTCGCCAATTAGCTCGATTATACAGACCGCAGGCCGCGTAAATAGGCATTTTGGAGAAATTCGCGGCGAGCTATACGTCTTTCCTGAGATAAGCAAATTTACAAATTTGATTTACGGCGATCTATATAAAGTAAGCGGAACTATTTTGGAGGATTTTAGGCAAAGAGAGGTGCGAGAGAGCGAAATTCTAGAAATTTCAAATTTGTATTTTCAAAAAATCAGCAATCAACTAGAAAATTTATATATACAAAGCGAGATAAAGAAGCTAGAATTCGAAAATATAAATCAAAAAATCGAAGAAATTATGGTCGATAACTGCAAACAAACGCTAATAATCGAATCTAAAGAAAATTTCATTAAGGATTTTGAAGCTAAAATTCTTGAAATTAAAAATAGCTCAAATGACGAATTTACGATACGAGATATTTTAAAAAACCACATCAGAAAGCTGTCGAAATTTAGCATAAACGTAACACTAAAAGATAAAGAGAAATTATTACCGAATTTAAGGCAAATACGCGGACTAAAAGATATGTTTTATCTACCGTTTGGCTCGTATTATTTTTATAGCGCAGATTACGGGCTCAAAAAAGATATGAATTTAGACATCACGGACGAGGTATTTGACTAATGTTTTGCAAAGACCAGATCACCGGCACGCTTGTGAATTATTACGTCACCTGCAAGCGCGAGGCGTGGCTTTACGCGCACCATATCCACGCAGATCAAGAGGATGAAAACGTGCTGATGGGCAAGGCGCTAGCAGATATCAAAGAGAGCGATTTGCAGGACTTTGCATTTTCAAATTTGAAATTCGACAAACTTTCCAAGCAGCGCGGACACTATCTCATCACCGAATACAAAAAGAGCCTAAAAAACGAGCTTGCAGGCAAGATGCAGCTGCTTTTTTACGTCTATCTTTTAAAAACGGGCTTAAATTTAAAAGAGGTAAAAGGCAAACTAATCAGCGGCAAAAAGGTGATTTTGGTGGATGATAGCAGCGAAAATTTCGCTCTGATCGAGCAAATTTTAAGCGAGATAACAGCGTTTGTAAACCTGGAGCGGCCGCCGAAATTTACGCAGGGCAAATTTTGCGCAAACTGCGCTTATAGCGGATATTGCGCAAGTTAAAATTTAGAAAAATGTACGTGATTTTATTTTACGACATTGTCGGCGCCGAGCAAAAAGAGAAAAACAACGCAAACCGCATCAGAAAGGCGGTCGAGAAGTTCTTGCCGCGAGTGCAGTTTTCCGTTTTCGAAGGCGAGATTCGCGAGAGCGATTTTAAAAAACTAACCGCGGTTTTGCAAAAAGAGTGCATTACGCAGCTTGATTCTATCGTGATTTATACGTTTAATTCGCTGAAATATTCCAAGCGTATCGTAATCGGACAGGATAAAAGCGGCGCGCTGTTTAGTTAAATTTACTCGCGTAAATTTGCCGAATTTGGCGACGCTTGAAATCCCGGCTAAATTTAAGGAAAAAAGATGCAAAAAAGCGACAGGACGCATTTTATTTTAAGCGCAGGTAGGCTTCGCAGGCAAGATAACAATATCTATTTTGACAAATTTGACGATGCGGGCGCGGTAGTCGCTAGTAAAATTTTGCCGATAAACGCGATCGATGAAATTTACGTACTGGCAAAAGTGCAGATCGATACCTACACTATGGCGTTTCTGGCGGATAACAACATCCTTTTGCACGTTTTTAGCCCGTATCAGAGCTTTCGAGGTAATTTTTATCCAAATACCTCAAACTCGGTCAATAAAAGCGGCTTTGTGCTACTAAATCAGGTTCGCGCCTTTGACGACCCGCTTAAGCGCGCCTACATCGCTCGCGAAATCACTCGCGCGCACATCCTAAACGACGCGGCAAACTGTAAAAGACACGGCGCGAAATTTGACGTATCGCCCCATATAGAGGCGCTAAACGCCGCCGCGGACGTGCCTGCGATAATGGCGGTAGAAGGGGCGTTTCAAAAGTTATACTACGAAAAGTGGAACGAAATAATCGCGGATCAAAAAAGCTTTAAATTTACCGTCCGTTCCAAGCGCCCGCCCGCCGATAAAATCAACAGCTTCATAAGCTACGTAAATACGCGCATTTATAACGTCTGCCTCAGCGAAATTTACAAAACCGAGCTAGATCCGCGTATCGGCTTTTTGCACGAGCCAAACTACCGCGCGCTGAGCCTGCACCTCGATCTTGCCGAGATTTTTAAGCCGATTTTGGGCGATACGCTAATTTTTAGCATGCTAAATAAAAAGGAGATCACCGCAAAGGACTTTCAAACGGACGCCGGACGGATAAAATTTAGCAACGACGCCGTGCAAAAGATCGAGCTAAAAATGATCGGCAGACTTGGCGAAACGATCTCGCTTGGCGGGCAAAATCTCACGTGGCGGCAGGTGATCCGCCGCGAGGCTAATCAGATCAAAAAATGTATCTGCGAAGATGCGCCTTATGAGGGGCTGGTTTGGGGCTAGGCTTAAGACATGGCGATAAATTTAGGCGGGTTAAATTTAGCTTAGATATTTTGGTTAAATTTAATCAAAATCAAACTAGCTTTGGCGATTTAAGCGCATCAAGGCCGCCCAAAAACCTAAAAAATGCCTAAATTTATCAATTTTTTGCTACAATTAGAATTTTTAAAATCTACAAAAATTTAGGAGAAATTTCTATGAAAAAAGAAGACATAAAAGAGCTGATCGAGTTTTTTAACGACATGGATATGAACCGCATAAAGA